>JAUWOG010000176.1 GCA_030612305.1 Armatimonadota bacterium
TCGGCGACGAAATTGGAGAAAGGCTGCACGATTTCCGTCGAGGGCGTAATCGGATATGCCGCTACGAGATCGGGGTTGATCTGACGCATCGCCTCCGCGACGGCCAGATTCCCCTCCAGCGGCTGTACTTTTCCCCACAGGTATTACCTCCTTGGCATAAGCTCCACCGCTCCTCGAAGCAGTGAGCCGTAGTGTCGGCTGCACCGAACTCTCAGTCCTCGTCCATCTCGGCGCCCGGCTCCATCGTGATGCAGTCCTTCGGGCACACCTGCGCACAGATCCCGCAGCCCTTGCAGTGCTTTGTGTCAAACGCTACGACCTTCTCATCCTTCACCACTATGGCGTTGTCGGGGCAATAGACCCAGCAGAACAGGCAGTGAATGCAGGCGTCATCATCGCGAACCGGGTGCATATTCCGCCAGCCGCTGACGTCGTACTCCAGCGCATTCCCTGCTTGCGGGATGATTCCCCCATCCGCCATTTCGTGCCATTTCGCGTCCGGTGGATACACTCTCATGCGACTTGTACCTCCTCATAGGCCCGCTCGATGGCCTGGCCGTTGCTCTCGACCACGGCGGCCGGGAATTTCCCCGAAAGCTGCTGCTCGACAGCCGCAATCGTGGTTGCCAGGTCCAGGATGTCGCTGGCCTTGGCCAGTGCACCCAGCATCGGCGTGTTCGGTATGTCCCGGCCGATGGTGTCCATCGCAATGGCGCTCGCGTCCACCGTGCACACTTTCGCGGTCGGATGCCCCAGCAACGCCGTCATCTCGGCGGGGCTCTTGTTCGTGTTGACGATGATCAGGCCGCCGTCGGGAAGACCGTCGGTCACGTTCTCCGTCTCGAGGAGACTCTCATCCAGAACGACGACAATGTCCGGATGCTCAATCCCCGAGCGCAATCGGATCGGTGCATCCGAGATGCGGACGTACGAGCGCATCGGCGCACCGCGTCGTTCCGCCCCATACTCCGGAAACGCCTGCACCTGCCACCCTTGTCCGGCAGCCGCGACTGCCAGCACGTAGCCTGCGGTCTTGGCGCCCTGTCCGCCGCGCCCGTGCCAGCGGACCTCCGTCAAATTCGCCATCGTATTCCTCCTTACGTATAGCCACAAACACATTTGCCGCAAGACACGCCAGAAAGCGGCAAGCTCTGCCGCTTTGCTCGTATCTTTCGCTACCGTTCCGCACCAGTTTACCACCAAATGCCGGCGCTGACAACCACCAAATTCCCACCCACAAGCACCGCTCCATCACATCTCCCGCCGGCCACTCAGCGCCCGCGCGATAGTCACCTGGTCCTGGTAGTCAAGGTCCGCGCCGACCGGCAACCCCAGCGCGATACGACTCACCACAACTCCTTCGCATTGCTGTAGAAGCTGGCGCATGTGCTCGGCAGTTGCGTCGCCCTCGACTGACGGACTCGTCGCCAGAATCACCTCGCCGACGCCGTCCTCGCGGACGCGTTGCAGCACGCGATCGATGCTGATATCTCCCGGCCCGACGCCCTCGAGCGGTGACAGCACCCCGCCGAGAACGTGATACAGGCCGCGGTACTCACCTGAGCGTTCCAGCGCCATCAGGTCCGACACTTCGGCCACTACGCAGATGACACTCCGGTCGCGCGCGGGGTCCGTGCAGATGGGGCAGAGGTCACCCTCTGTGAAGTTGCTTCATACTCCGCAGCGCCCGATGGCCTCCGGCAACTCGCTGATTGCCTCTCCGAGCGACCGGGCATAGTCGGCACCCATGCGGAGGACAAAAAAGGCGAGCCGCTGGGCGCTCTTCGGACCGATACCGGGCAGCCGCTGCAGCTCTTCGATCACTCTCTGTAGGGGACGGGCATACTGTAACATTGCTAGTGTGTGGCCACGCTAGAACAGATCGGGCATGTCAATGCCCATCTGCGCCAGCGGCGTCGCCTCCATGACCTTCTGCTTCTTCAGCGCCATCGCCTTCGCCATCACTTCACGCACTGCCGCCGTGACGAGGTCCTGCAGCAGTTCCACGTCCTCGGGGTCAACGACCGTGGGGTCAATGACCACTTCGATCAGCTCCGCCTGGCCGGTGGCTCTGGCCGTGACAACTCCGCCACCGGAGCTGGCCTCGACGACCTCCGCCGATAGCTCTGCCATGGCTCGCTGCAGTTTCTCCTGCATGCCGCCCAACTGCGACTCAAGCATCTTCTGGAACGGGTTCTGCATCAGTTCTCTCCCTCGCCGGACGGCTCCTCTTCGTCCCCGGTAAGCTCCGCGCTGCCCGGGAACAGGCTCAAGGTCTGCGCGACGGCCTCATCGGCGGTTGGCGGCGCCTCTGCAACGTCCGCAGCCGCGTCTTGTTCAGCAGGGGCCTGGGTCTCCGAGCCGCTCGCAGACACCGCTTCCTCAGCCTCCGCTGTCTCCTCGGCGGCCTGCTCGACCGGCTCCTCGATTTGCCCCTCCGCCTCACTCTCAGGCGCGGGCTCTACGAGGCCCTGCTTGGACGCCTCGGCGGCTTGTGCCAGTTCCTCCGCACTCCCGAGAAGCCGACACGCTATCTGCAGCGGTCGCCCGAACAGCCGGCTCGCCGCCTCCGCGATCGTCTCCTTGTGCCTGCTTTCTACGCTCGAGAAGCGAAACTCGTTCGCAAAGCCGATTGTCAGTGCGTTCCCCTCCAGCGCCATCGGGGACATGTCCTGATCCTGCATCATCGCATTGAGAGACGGGTTCCCCATGCGATTGAATTCCCCGGATATCTGGTTCCAGTTGGCGGCGATGAGCTTCAGCGTCAGCGGCTCATCCGGGGACACTACCGGCCCGGCAGCGGGCCTCGCACTCGCGGCCGGCCTCGCCTGCTGCGCCGGTTGGGCCGCCTGTCCAGGCCCTTCTTGCTGCGCCGGGGGCCGTTGCGCTGCGGGTGCTGCGGCGGCAGCCGGCCGGCATAACTGCGCCAGCCCGACCTCCACCAGCAACCCGTGCTGCGAGCTGCGCTTCAGTTGGCTCTGCAACTCCGCCAGCGATCCTACTGCATCCAGCAGCCGTTCCTCGCCAAGCGCCTCGCACTGGGAGCGCATCTCCTCCGTCGCCTCGGTTGACGTCCGCAGACCCTCGACGGCTTCCCCGCAAATCTGCAGCCGCAGCAGGTCGCGCATATACACGGTCAGGTCCTCGACAAGACGCACCAGGTCCTTCCCTTCAGCGATGGCCGTATCCACGCAGCCGAAGCAGCCGGCGACATCTGCGGCGACGATCTGGTCGGCGATCCGGCTGAGCAACTCACGGTCCGTGACCCCCAGCACCTCATTGACCACCTCGAGACTGATCCCCCCGTCGGCGTATGCCACGACCTGGTCGAAGATGCTCTGAGCGTCCCGCATTGCGCCGTCGGCGGCGTCGGCTATTGCGGCAAGCGCACCATCGTCAACCTCGATCTCTTCCTTGTCTGCGAGGCTGCGCAGGCCGCCAATGATGTCGCGAAGCGCGATGGAGCGCAACTGGAAATGCTGGCAGCGCGAGAGGACCGTCGGGATTATCTTGTTCAACTCGGTGGTCAGCAGTATGAACACGACATGACCGGGCGGCTCCTCCAGGGTCTTGAGCAGCGCGTTGTTCGCGTCCGTGGTGAGCATGTGCGCCTCATCGAGGATATAGACCTTGTAGCGACCGACGGCGGGGGCGAACTTGACCTTCTCCCGCAGCTCGCGAATGTCATCTATGCCGCGATTGGACGCCGCGTCCATCTCGATAACATCCATCGCATTTCCGGCGACGATAGCCTTGCACATGTCGCACTCGCCGCAGGGGTTCGGTGTCGGCCCATGCTCGCAGTTGAGCGCCGCGGCCAGGATCCGAGCGGTGGTCGTCTTCCCGGTCCCACGCGGCCCCGTCAGCAGGTACGCATGAGTGACGCGGTCGTTGGCCAGGGCGTTCTTCAGCGTCTGGGCGACGTGCTGCTGCCCGATGACGTCGTCAAAGCTCCTGGGGCGGTATTTCAGACTGAAGGACACATAGGACATCTATAGGTGCTCCACTCCCGCGTGCTCGTTACATCTCCACTGCTGGCCGTATGCCGTTGCCGTATGTTATATGCCGTTGGAGGACAGGCATCCTTGCCTGTCAATGCCGTTTACCAATGCCGTTCATCGGCGCAACCAGAATTCGCATCGCTAAGCAAGCGGAGCGTGCGTCGCCCAACTGATGCCGCCGGCATCTACAACATCCGGCATCTACAACATATAGTGGCCGCGCACCCGCCCTTCGACAACACATCCCAGGCGTTACTCAGGTGGCTTGCTCCGGTCAGGCGATCCGCGGCACAACAAGCTTACTGCCTACCGCTGCTTCCTTTCGGACCTGCCGGGGGGCAACAGGGCGCGCTTGCGCGGGGCCCGGCCTTCAACACTGCCCGCCTGAGGCAGACCCTAGACTGTGAGGCCTTGAGGCAGGGATTGTACCCCTCTATGGCGGATTGAGGGTGCAGGATACCGCCAGCCTCCCGTCTAGCGCGGCCAAAACTAACTAATTCCCATTCAGAATGTCTCTGCCATTTCTACATCTGCCTGCAGATACCTCCGTGCTGGTGACACACACCTCCATGCTGCCGGCGATCCTGTCTGGCGGAGAGGGTGGGATTCGAACCCACGTGCCCCTTGCGGGACAACGCGCTCTCCAGGCGCGCACCTTCGGCCGCTCGGTCACCTCTCCGCAGTACAAGCCGCTCTCATCACTTCTCCGGGGCATACCTCAGCGCCGGCGACGGAGTCGCACACTACAGGTTCTGGCGGAGAGGGTGGGATTCGAACCCACGAACGGGCAAAACCCGTTACACGATTTCGAGTCGTGCGCTTTCATCCACTCAGCCACCTCTCCGCAACTTCTCAGGTTAGTGTGACTCCATCCTCAGCAAGTATGGGCTCATATGCCTCTATGGCCCTGATTTCCTCGGCATCAATCAGCACATAGTCGGCATCCACATCTTCCCACTCGGTATCGCCAACACGGACGGTCACGTCAGTCAGTATGATAGCTCGTTCCGCCGGGTACGTCGTCACAAAGGTCGTGGCACCCTCGTAGACGGTTAGGTTGTCGTGCAATCGAACTCTCAGCCACAGGGGCAGCTGGTTCGGTCTATCGAAAAGGCAGTCCCATGCTTCCTGCCGAGCTCTGGGAGCCGCAAGATGCAGGAAAGTGATGGTTCGGTAGAACCAATCATAGTTGCGGGCGCACGCCAGCAGTATTCCCAGCAAGGCTGGAACGAGAAAGCACAAGATGAGGGCGGCGCAAGCCGCCCAAGCATAGGCCTCTGGCTCGAGGCTCATGACCTCCTTCGTAAGATGGGCGCAGTCAATGCTTCTGAGACCACCCAGACCTACATTCACTAGCAGCCCAGCTATCAGCACGTTGACGAGGCCAAGCGTTATCGTATGAATGATGATGACTGATGCACCCGGTAGCTTGGTGTCCGACAGCTTGCTCATGACCGTGGCAGCAATGTAGCCTGGCACTATGACAAAACTGATCAAGATCAGCCCTTCGACACTGTCGGGCACGTGCTTGTCCTCCTAACGCGAGGTCGGTGGGGTCTGTGCGCCCTGCTCTGTGCTGCCAGCAACACACACAGCCCATCTGTTGGCTAGGACGTTGTCTTGGGCTTCTCGCGAACTGGTTTGGCGCGCTTACTTGGCCGCACGGCGTTCTTGGGCATCGGCTTGTAGCGGATACTCTCGCGCAGCATCTTCGAGGAACCCAACA
>JAUWOG010000149.1 GCA_030612305.1 Armatimonadota bacterium
GGCCGAATGAAATCACGCTCAGTCTGCGCTTCGTTGGTGGCATCGGTGAATAAGCGGACTCTCTCCTGGTAGAGCTTGTTGATGGCTTCGAATGCCTCGTCAAAGCCTTCGGCTTCCTGCCAGTCGGGGAGGTCCGCAAGGCGTTCTGCGAGGAAATGGTCGGCGAAGAGGTTCCGATTATCCACCGGGTCTTCGAATGGTAGTTCCGGCCGGATAACACTCTGAGGCTTCTTCATTGTACCTCCCGACATGTCACTTGCCTGATACTGTTGCCCTACGTGCGGGCCCAGTGTGATCGCCTTACCCAATTTCCCCAGACACCGCGCGTTGTCCTCCACTACCCGCCGGCGGGCTGAACTCGACGGACACGGGCTGCGATGTAGCCAGTTGCCAGTCCGCTGCCGCCAGCCGCGTGCAGCCGGCCGCCACGATGCTATCCGCACTCAGAAGCAGCATCTCGGCATCCGTGTCCAGACCGCGCAGCCTTGCCGCGGCCGGGCCAATGGCGACCAACTCCGTTCCCTCCGGCCGCTCAACAACGACCAGCCCGTCGCCTATCCGCTTGACGCTCAGCGCCCGGAATTCCTCCTGCCGCTCGGCATGGAGCAGGTTGATGAACCGGTAGCTCTCGCCCGGCTCCAGCCGCACCGAGACCTGCTGCGAGAGCCGGCTGATCGCCATCCGCTCATTCACCCTCATCGTCTCGACCCGGCAGGAGGCACCGTCGGCGTTCTCTATCACCATCGTCATCGGCTTGTGCTGCACCGTCAGCGTGCCATCCTCGAGCACGGCATCACCCCACGGCCGCCAGCAGCAGCGCAGGGTGAAGTCCCCTCCCTCCTCAGCCACTACCTCGTCAACTACCAGGAAGTACTCACCGCGTCGCCAGATGATACGCCGCGTCCATTCAGCCCCGTTGTAGTCACTGATCCAGGTGCGAGTGTAGCCGGTCGTCGCCAGTTCATCGGCGCGCCCCAGACCCGTCACTGCCGGCGTCAGTTCGGCCTGCCCGTCACGCATTATGACCATGCTGGAGTGGTACGTCGGGGCGTTCTTGATGTACTCGCCGGCCACCAGCAGCGGCTCGCCACCCTTGGAAAAACGGATGATGGCGTTGGCGTCGAAGTGCATGTGCGTGCCCCGGCCGAACCCATCCAGCAGCATGTACTCATCGTCGGGCTCGACCCCGGCGCGGAGAGTCAGCTTGTCGAAAGTCTCCTCCCAGGGCAGGTTCGGCTTCGTCGCGTACTGCGGGCTGCGCCCGGCATAGTCATAGCACATCCGGGGCAGTTGCACATGAGTCACTCCGGCGATCTGCGCTGCCGGCTCCGGCTCGATGTCAACATGATACGGCTGGCCCAGCATGTGGCGAGACGTGCCCGTAGCCAACTGCGCACCCCACAGTATCTGCGGGTCCTTGTAGTACCACGCGATCTTCTGCAGAGTGTTGCCGACATACGACGCCTGGCGATAGCCGGTACAATCACCGAAAGCCGCCTGGTATCCCGAATTGTCCAGGAGCATCATCGCCACCAGAGCCGTCTCGCGCGCATGGCCCTCCTCGAAGTACGTATCATCCCCCTCCGCCAGCGAGTAGGTCATCGTATGCTCGACAGGCAACCACTGGTACGAGCCGGCATCCTCCAGTGGCTTGCTGGAGTGACGCTGGCCGCGGAAGATGCCATGGGCTACTGCTACCCAGTCGTCGGCCGCCGCCAGCGCGTAGTGGCGCTTGAAGTAGTTGCCCACGAAATACACACCCAGAGCGGGAAACGTATTGTGGTTGTGGACTATGTCCTCATTGGCTTTCCAGCGCGCAAGGATATCGGGCCGGTTGTAGCGCTGATAGGCCACACATTCCAGCGCCAGCTTCAGCACCAGGTTCGTCAGCTTCAGCCGCTCTTCATCAGAGAACAGGTCGCTCTCCTCATGCAGGTCCCACAGGATTCCGACGGTGTACGTCCACGCATCACGGAAGTCGCGGTCATAGCGTGCCAGCCCCTCGCCGGTGATGTACTCATCGGTCTCGTAGTATTCCGCCAGTGCCAGCATCAGGTCCCGGTACACCTCCCCGGCAAGTGGGTCTCCGGTGCGCTGGTAGCGTGTCCCCCACGTGACGAGTCGCGTCGTACCCGTGCGGCCCTGGCCGGGACTGAACATCGCCTTGCGCGCCGCAGCGACAGCCGCATCACGCTGCTGCTCTGTCACTGGCGCTTCGATCCGTTCTGCCCGCTCGGCCTCATCGAAGTGCAATTCCATCAGCCGCCCCAGCGTCAGCGACTTGCCCTTCGCCTGCTCCGCCACGAGCTGGACAAATGCCTCCGCGCCGAGCTTTGTGCCTTCAGCGAAACTGCCTCCAACTAGAATGTAATTGCGGCCCGTCCCGAACGGATTATGCACCGACCGGATCACATAGCCATCGCGTCCCGTGTAGCCTGTATCCAGACAGACGAAGAAGTTGTGATACAGCCGCGCAACCACTCTGTTGTTGTCCAGATGACCGAGCAGAATGACATTTTGACCGTCAGATGCGCCCATGTCCAACTCTGCATCGGTTACAAGGCCCAAACTTGTACCTGTGGCCTCCCTTATTCCCTCCTGAATCACCGCCGCCGCATCCCGCCATTCCGCAATATCGGCGTGGCAGATGACCGCTCGCGCCTCGCCATCAGCCACCAGTTCCGTCTCCACCCCCGGCGCCCTCAGTTGCTCCGGGGCTATCTTGATGCTGTCAAACAGCGCCTGCTCCGCCGCCAGCTTCTCGGCTGTTGCACCCGATGCTTGTTGCGCGCTCATTGCCATCACTATCCCTGCGATCGTGATTGCCAGCACCATCATCTAGCCACCCTCACTGCGTGATGTCCCATATCTCCGCACCGCCGCCGTCACTGCGCCGGGGGCCTTTGCCGCGACCTCAGCCAACTGCCGATGAGGCCGCCGAACGCCATCAGCACCCCCGTCGAAACCAGCGGCTTCACCCAGATCGTCACCAGGCTGAGGCCCAGTTGGTCGGCAAACTGCATGTACGTCCAGAAGCCGTAGCAGACGGAATAGAGGATTGCACTACCCAACGCGCACAGCACCCCGGCCCCGCCTCCTCCCACCATCCAGCTCACACCTGCGCCTACTGCCAGACACACCACGGAGCCCACCCCGCAGGCGCCGCTCAGCACAGGCCTCGGCACCCCGACGCGGTTGCCCACCGCCATCAGCACAAGCGTGCTAAACGCCAGCGCCAGCGCACCGGCCATTGTCCATACGGTTATCTGAGTACTGCGTTGCTGCATCATGCGGCAACTCCTGTCTCCTCAGTCATCCGCACGGCCGTCACCAGTCGAGGTCACTCACCGCCATTCGCGCCACGCCTCCAGCATCGCCTCGACGCCCTCCCAGGGCGTGTCCGGGGACAGCGCGTCCCCTGGGTGGAGAATGAAGCGGTTCGTCGGCCCGAGTGCCTCACACGCCCGCCGCACCTCCTCGCGGATGCCGGCTCTGTCCGGCGAAGTCAGACTCACTGCATTGAGCCCGCCGACGAGCGTCATCCGGTCGCCGAGCAGCTCCCCGACCCGCACGACATCCGCGCCGTCCTGCATCGGGTCCACGAAGTACATCACATCCACTCCTGCCTCCGCCAGCGCCGGCCCGAGCGTCTCCACACCCGTTGTCATCACATAGCAGAACTTGACGCCATGCCGATGCGCAAGCGCCGTCATCTCCTGCAAGTGCGGATACACATGCGCATGGAACAGGTCCGGCGACCAGAAATCGGTGGACGAGTACCACCCCCGCTGCACGACCATATCCACTCCCGGTGTCGTGACTGCCAGCTCGGTGCGGGCATAGTCTGTCGCGAACACTATATCCATCAGCTTGCCGAAGCTCTCCGGCTGCAGCATCGCCATCATGACGGCGTTTTCCGCGCCCATCAGCCAGACGACGCCGTCCATGCCGAACGCCGACCACGCCTGCACCGGCACATCATTCTCATCGGCGAACGCCTTGACCCGCGCCATGCGCTCGACGAACTGCTCACATGCTTCCTCATCCGGCGGCGTGAAGAGGTGGCGGACCGCCGCAACATCATCGGGGCCGGCGACGAGATGCTCGGCGGCACGCGGTATGTTCAAATCCTCAAACAGCGGCACATGCTCCGGCTGAATCACCCACCCCTCCGGCTCCTCACCCGTCTGCTTCACTGCATGGCGCAGCGGCCCCGACGGCGTCTGATACTCCCGCACCGCCACCGGATAGCGCTCCTGCTCCCCGGCAGGAATCACCGTATCCTCCCAGCTCACTTCCCGATCCGTGCTCCAGGGCACTGACACATCCAGGATGTCGTCCACACCCAGAGACCGCCAGGCAAGCACTCGTTTGAAGTCGTCCTCCAGTGTCCACGGCTGTGGCAGTGTGTGGATATGCTCCAGGCGCATCGAGTACCAGTACCTCACCTCCCGGCCATCCCGCTCCCAGCGCAGGTACTCCGGCGGGCTGAAACCGAAGCTCCACGTCGTCAGCGGTATGTGGTCTGACGGCTCGCCGTTCCATGCGGCGAAGATGCGCTCTCTGCAGGTCATTGCCATGTTCTCCCTCCTGCGTCGCCGAGTTGCTGCTACTTTAGCCGCCACCCGCGCAACCTCCTCCCCTTGCGCCGGGCAATTGCTGGACTCCCCGCCCCACTTATGCTTCAATGCAACGTGGCGACACACTCTGCTCGACGGAGATGACATGACATGAAGGTCTATATCTGCACCGACCTTGAAGGCCCGGCCATGATCAACACCTTCGCACAGACTCGCGACGTTACGCCCGAAGAGAAGCAGCGCTCGGAGTACTTCCTCACCGGCGAAGTCAACGCAGCGGTTGATGGCATCCTCGACTTCGACTCCGGTGCCGAGGTCATCGTCTGGGACGGTCATGGCGGCGGCGGCATTGACAATCGCAGCTTCCACAAGCAGGCCAAGCTCATCGCCCGAGGGCCCATTGCGGCCCCCTACTACCTCGACGAGACCTTCGACGCCTTCATGTTCGTCGGCCAGCACGCAATGATGGGCGACCGCGGCGTCCTCTGTCACACCTACTCATCAAAGAGCATCGAGTACTACAAGATAAACGGCATCGAAATGGGCGAGTTTGGATGTCGCGCACTCATGGCCGGGACGATGGGCGTCCCCACCACCTTTGTCACTGGCGACGACGTGACCTTGGAAGAGGCGCAGGACCTGATACCGAATATCGAGGGCGCGGTAGTCAAGAGGGCGCTCGGCCGCGAGCTGGCGATACACCTCTCCCACGAAGCCGCCTGTGATCTCATCCGCGAGAAAGCCCGCATCGCCTGCGAGCGCACCGGCGGAATCGAGCCATACTTCTTCCCGGGGCCCTACACTCAGGAGATACGCGTC
The DNA here is from genome assembly GCA_030612305.1 of Armatimonadota bacterium. Classification (GTDB taxonomy): domain Bacteria; phylum Armatimonadota; class Zipacnadia; order Zipacnadales; family UBA11051; genus UBA11051. The sequence goes on from JAUWOG010000149.1 coordinate 5,400, forward strand.
CTCGAGGGCCTCAGCATCCAGGGATACCTCGACAGGGGCGCTGAATTCGTGGATAGCCGCACGGTCCGCAGAACCAGCGCCGACATCTCCGACCTGCACATCTAGACTTGCTTGCAGAGGTCCGCACAACATCGTGACAGCGCCGTTGCCTTTGCCGTTTGGAGCACAGGCTTCCTGTCTGCCGTGGAGTTTCCGCAGGAAACTCCGTGCGGACGCGAAGCGCCCGCCAGTCAATGCCGTTCATCGGCGCAATCTCTGATTGCGCTGCCGTCGCCGTTGTAGGGGCGCAAAGCTTGCGCCCGTCGTTCCTTGCGCCGTGAGACCGGCCCGCTGTGACCCGATACATGACACAGATTTGTGCCAGCAGGCACCAGGCCACTCAGGCCTCAGCCCCGCGTGGAGTTTGCGCAGCAAACTCCATTAGTTAGCTGGGCCCCGCCCAGCTAACTACCTTTTTCAGCACCACATAGAAGCTATACTCGCCCACCACGCCCGACTTCTCGACACACTTCATCTGCTCGGCGACCCACTCCGGCAACTGGCCCAGGAAATCCTCCGCGCTCTTGTAATCCTGCTTGTGGTGCTTGTTATATGTCTGCCCTGTGGCCTCGCAATGCCGCTCATACAGCTCCTCAATCGGCAGGTACAGAATCAGATACCCGCCCGGTTTCAACCCCGGCAACCACGCACGCAGCGCCGGCTCGATATCCTCATAGTCCTCCAGCAGGTGCGACGAGAAGATGTAGTCCAGCGAGGCCGGCGCCACTTCCGCGAAATACTCCTCCCAGCCGGTGGGCACATCCGCCGCCGTCGCCGGGTGAGCCGGTAAGTCGTAGCCGACTGCGAAGTCTATCC
>JAUWOG010000268.1 GCA_030612305.1 Armatimonadota bacterium
CATCTACGGCGGCACCGTCATCTCGTGCGCAGTACGCGAGCGTGCCGAGGTATTCATCAAGCAAGCCGACGGCGTGACGCTTGACATCGGCGGCCATGTCGCCGAGATTCGCAGCCGGGAACATCTCGTATTCGGCGACACGCTACCGTACCTGGACATCGCCAAGGCGGTCTGGAAATACCTGACCGGCGATGACAACAGATACATGCAGGGAATGGAGATCAATCCGGCGGGCGGCTTCCACCTCCGTACTGAGACCACCATACCCATGCGAGCCGGCTGTGCGGGCTCTACTGCGCTGCTCGCGGCGATCCTCGCCGGGCTTCTAGCTCATTTCAGCATCAGGCCGACCCGCTATCATATTGCCGAGATGGCCCGCCACATCGAGCGCGTCGTCCTCGGCGTTGACTGCGGATTCCAGGATCAGTACATGGTCGTCTTCGGCGGGATCAATTGCATTGACTGCCGCGACAAGGAATGGGGCTGGGAGTGCGATGATGCCCCGTATGCGACCGTCGAGCCGTTAGCCGAGGTGCTTGCGGACAGTGACGCGATGCCGTTCGTCCTGGCCAACACCGGCAAGCGCCAGGGGACTTCCGGCACGTACCACGGCCCGCCTCGACAGCGCTGGGAGGAGGGCGAGAGCAAGATGGTGGACGGTATCGCCCGCATTGCGGAGTTGGCCCGCCTCGGCAAGCGAGCCCTCATCGAGCAGGACTGGCACACGATGGGCGAGTTGATGAACGAGACTTACGCCATCAGCGCGGAGCTATTCGGCATCTCGGAGGTCAATGACGAACTCATCCAGGCGGCACTGAAGCACGGTGCCCTCGGCGCGAAGTTGGCCGGAGCCGGTGGCGGCGGCACGATCATCGCACTACATACTGACTCCCGGTATCTGGCCGACAAGCTCCGGCAACACGATATCCAGCGCATCATCCCGATGGACCCGCGACAGCGGGGACTCCATGTCGAGACATACTGAAACAGACGGAGCTATTTCGCCATGGCCTCAGTACTGATTACAGGCAGCGCGGGCTTCATGGGCTCACACCTCGCCGAGGTGCTCGTCTCTGCCGGGCACCGCGTCGTCGGCCTGGACAACTTCGACCCCTACTACCCGCGCGAGACCAAGGAGCGCAACATCGCCGGGCTCCTGCAAAGCGGCAGCTTCTCGCTTGTCGAGGCAGACATCCGTGACGCCGATGCGGTCAACAGTGTCATGGCCGAAGCTCAGCCGGACTTCATTCTCCACTGGGCTGCGAAGGCCGGTGTCCGCCCGTCTCTGGAGAATCCGGCACAGTACGCGGCAGTCAATGTCGAGGGCACTGCCAACATCCTCCAGGCGGCGCGGGATCACATGCCTCTGAAGATTGTCTTCGCCTCCTCGTCCTCAGTGTATGGCGTGCACAATTCCCTCCCGTTCTCGGAGCAGGCCGACATCAGCCGTCCCATCTCTCCCTACGCCGCCACCAAGGTCGCCGGAGAAGCCCTATGCCACTCCTTCCACCACAACTACGGCCTGCCGGTCATGTGCCTGCGTCTCTTCACCGTCTATGGTCCCCGGCAGCGCCCGGACCTCGCCATCAACAAGTTCGCCCGGCTGATGTCGCAACACAAGCCTCTCCCCCTTTTCGGCGACGGCTCGGCTTCTCGCGACTACACCCACATAGACGATGTCCTGGCCGCGGTGACAAGCGCGATGGAGCAGGATTTCGGCTTCGAGATAGTCAATATCGGTAGCGGGCGACCGGTGCGCCTGCATGAACTGGTCGAGGCTCTGGAGCGAGTAATGGGCATGAAGGCGGAGATCGAACGTCTGCCGAAGCAGGTCGGGGACATGCCACATACCTCCGCCGACATCGCGCGGGCCGGAGAGCTTCTCGACTGGCACCCACGAGTAGCCCTCGACGACGGCCTGCGCAGCTTTGTCAACTGGATCGCGAACCAACTGTAGCCTCAGTGACCGAAAGGAGCAGACTGCCAGCATGGTGTCTGAAGATATCGTCGGTCGAGTATCCATAATCGCGCCTGTGTACAATGAGGTCGACTCCATCTATCCCCTCTACGAGAGCCTGGCGAAAATGATGGACGGTCTCGGACGGCCGGCGGAAGTAATCCTCGTCAATGATGGGAGTACCGACGGCAGCGCCGAGCGGCTCGACGAGATTGCCGAGAAGGACGAGCGCTTCACCATAGTGCACCTGCGCCGCAACTTCGGGCAGACCGCGGCGATTTCGGCCGGCTTCGACATTGCACGCGGAGAGGCCGTCATCGCCATTGACGCCGACCTGCAGAACGATCCGGCGGACATCCCGGCAATGCTCGCGAAGCTCGAAGAGGGTTATGACGTCGTCAGTGGCTGGCGCAAGCACCGCAAGGACAAGTGGCTTACGCGGAGACTGCCCTCGGGGATAGCCAACTGGCTGATATCAAGGGTGACGGGGGTCCACCTCCATGACTATGGCTGCTCGCTGAAGGCCTACCGCGCGGAGGTGCTCAAGGATGTGAAGCTATATGGGGAGATGCACCGCTTCATCCCTGCGCTGGCCTATCTTGCGGGTGGGCGCGTGACCGAAATGGTCGTCAGGCATCATCCCCGTATCCATGGCAAGACCAAGTACGGCCTCTCGCGAACACTGGGGGTAGTGCTGGACCTGGCGACGGTGAAGTTCCTGCTCACATACGCGTCGCGTCCCCTGCAGGTGTTCGGCCGCTGGGGTGGGCTGATGGGCGGTATTGGCTTTCTGCTCGCCCTCTACCTGACGGTCCAGAAGGTGTTCTTCGGGATGGCGCTAGCCAATCGTCCGGCGTTAATCCTGGCGGTCTTGATGATCCTGACGGGCGTGCAGTTGATCTCCATGGGCCTTATCGCGGAGCTGCAGGCACGCACATACTACGAGGCCCAGGATAAGCCGATCTACACGGTCCGGTACGTGAAGATCAAGGAGGGCCGCATCCGCAACGGCTTCCCGGGCGACTGAGACCGCCGCCATCCACTGGACCATTGGAGGTGCAAAGCCGAAATGAGCAAGCCCAATTCCCAGAATTGCTTTGCAGTCAACATGAACTGCTACACCTGGGGCAGCTTCGATGTAGCTGAATGCCTTGAGCAGATCGAGCAGACCCCGATACGCATGGTGGAGTTGCCGGCCGAGCAGGCGCGCCCCAACTCGCTCATCCCCGAGCTGATGGTTGACGCGCCTCTGGGCGGAGAGTGGCGCTACAGCCTTCCGGACCTCAAAGACCTCCTCGCCGCTGGCGGCTTCGAGGTGGACAGCCTCGACGTCTTTGGCTACACCGGCTATCCGGGATCCGCCGGCTTCATCAAGCGGCGCATAGACTTCGCCCAGGCGCTTGGATGTTCCACCATCGTCCTCGGATGTCACAACAAGGCCCTGAGTGGGGAAAGCGAAACGTTCGGACGTGAGCAGTCACAGGCAGAACAGGAAGCTCGCTCATTCATGTACTCGCTGCTTCGGGACCTCGGCGACTATGCCGCCGACAGAAGCGTCAAGCTGGCTCTGGAGATTCACGCCGGCGTGATGGAGAATGAGGCCGAGGCACTGAGGACCATGGCGGAGGTTGACCGCGAGAACGTGGGCGTGAACTTCGACACCGCGAATATCCTCTACTACAACGAGGCGCTCGACCGGGAAGGCGGGTTGGCGGCCCTCGAGTCGCTGACTGGCTACGTCTCCCACGTGCACCTCAAGGATATCGTTCGCGGGCCGACGAGGGCAGAGCATGTCCTGTGCCGCCTGGGCGAGGGCGAGGTGGATTTCAACAGCGTCTTTGATATCCTCCACGCCGCCGATTTCTATGGCCCGTTCAGCTTGGAGGTCGAGACCTTTCACGGTGCCACCGAGACCGACGACATTGCCGACTATCAGGCCGACGTACTGGCCTCCATCGAGTACCTCAGGTCACTGGGCGAGTTCCCGGCTTGAAGCCCGGCTCAGTACACCTCCAGCATCTTCTTCGCGACATCGAGGGCGTATCCGGCCCCCCGTTCCAGTTCCGAAGGGTCTGACTCCCCGCCCGTGTTGAGATTCCACGTCTCGAGGACAAACGGGCCCTCGTAGCCGATCTCATTGAGCGCCGCCACGACCGGCCCCCACTCGATCGAACCATTCCCCGGAATGTAATGGCGGTCCACGTCGCCGTAGTTGTCCGACACGTGCAGGGCCCAGAGCTTCTCTCCGCAGCGTCTGCTGCACTCTGCCAGATTCATCCCCGCCAGGTGGCCGTGGCTGGTGTCGAAGCAGATGCCAAGCTGCTGCGGGGCCACCTGCGCGCAAAGCTCGAGCACTTCATCCACGGTTCCGCCGAAGCGGCGATGGCCGTACACTCCTCCGCCCTCGTCAAACATGTGCTCGACGGCGATTCGCACGCCCTTCTCCCCCGCCACTTCGGCGATTCTGGCGAAGCTTTCCTGCCGCGTTTCGCTCATGCGCTGCCATTCGTCATACGTGTTCACATCATAGAAGCCGCCGGGATGGATGACGCCGACACAGATGCCGAGCCTGGCGCAGGTAGTGATGTCATCGGTGACGGCTTGGATGTCGCGGGCGCGGGCGGCTTCGTCAAGGTTGGCGAGGGCCGCCTTCAGCATCAGGGGCATCTGGGGCACGAGAATTCCGGTTTCTGCCACGGCGCGGGCGCAGCTTTTGATCAGACTATCATTGTTGCGAAGCAGGGCGGCATGGTCGCAGCTTATCTCCGCCGCCGGCCA
>JAUWOG010000066.1 GCA_030612305.1 Armatimonadota bacterium
CCCTCGTGGATGATCTTCTTGTTCGGGCGGTCGGACAGCACGATCCGCAGCCCCAGCTCGCTCAGAAACGCATGGAAGAACGGATACAGATCATGGAAGAGCAGCGCCCGAGGCACACCCACTCTCGGAGCGTCCTCCGGAATCTCGGCATCCCCTCCGTATGAGTGCAGCAGCATCTGCTCCCGCTCTTTGAACAGGTCCGGCAGCTCTGAGCTCTTCTTCACCTTCTTTTCCACATCGTACTTGCCGCAGCGGCTGCCGTAGTACAGCGGCTCGCGGCCTTCTATCGTCACCTTGTTTATCTCGCAATTGTTCGAGCAATCGTGACACGTGAACGTCTCCACCTCATAGCCCCGCTCGGACAGATCGAAGCCGCCGAATTTGCTCCCCTCGCCGGTATCCTCTTCCAGCGCTATGATCGCGCACCCGTGCGCACCGAGAACCTCCTTGTGCGGGGGGACGATAATCGCTTTACCCGTCACCTTCTCGAAAGCCGCAACAACCGCATCATTGAAGGCCGTCCCCCCCTGGAAGAATATGTGATCTCCGACAGGCTTCTTCTGCACGACCTGGTTGAGGTAGTTAGTCACGATCGAGTATGCCAGGCCGCTGACCAGCTCACCGGTCGTCGCCCCGGCCTGCTGGTGCTTGACCATCTCCGTCTCCATGAAGACGGTGCAGCGTTCGCCCAGATCCCGTGGCGTTTCCGCCGCCAGAGCCAGCTCTGCGAACTCCTCCTTGATGCTGATGCCGAGCTTCTCCGCCTGCTCCTCCAGGAACGACCCGGTCCCCGCCGCGCAGACCTTGTTCATAGTGAAATCCACAACATGGCCGTTGTGGAGGCTGATATACTTCGAATCCTGTCCCCCGATCTCGAAGATCGTATCAACCGTCGGATCAATCGCCAGCGCGCCCCGCGCATGGGCTGTTATCTCGTTCTTCACCACATCGGCCCCGACGAAGTCACCGGTCAGATATCGGCCTGACCCCGTCGTGCACACGCCGCGAATATCTACGATATCGCCCACGTCATCGCCGATAATCTTCAAGCCCTTGCGCACCGCCTCAATGGGCTCCCCCGCCGTCATCAGATAGACCTTCGAGATCATCCGCTTATCGCCGTCAATAACCACCAGATTCGTCGAAATCGAGCCGACGTCCACCCCCAGGTATGCCGGTATCCTCTCGCCCGCAGCCACACCCGGGCTGAGCATCTCCGACGGCATGATGACGGATTTCTCCACAACCAGCGGTGCCAGCGGCGGCTTGTCACTGATCTCCTCGTAGGCAGCCAACTCCGCCAGCCGGCTCAGCTCCGGCATCGCGATTTCCTCGGTCTCCGCGGCCTTCAGCACAGCCCCGATGGCCCCCATCACCCCGAAATGCTCGGGGATGACAAGCTCCTCCTCGGCCAGGCCCAGCACCTTGCGCATCGCCTTGATGATCCCGCCATTGGCCGCAACACCGCCCTGGAAGGAAATCGGCGGCTGCAGCTCGGCCGCTGCCGCTACCGTGCTCTTGAAATTGCGAATCAGAGCATGACACACGCCGGCTACGATCTCACGCGTCGGTGTCCCCTTCTGTTGCAGGTGAATCATGTCGCTCTTGGCGAAGACGCTGCAGCGCCCTGCCACCCGTGGCGGCTCCTCCACCTCCGCACCCAGCTCCGCGAACTCCTCTATGCTCAGACCCAGTCGCGACGCCTGCTTGTCCAGAAAGCTCCCCGTACCGGCGGCACACAGCGTGTTCATGGCGAAATCCGCGATCTCACGCTTCCCACCCCCGCCCGGCTCCTTCAGGAAGACCAGCTTCGAGTCATCCCCGCCGAGCTCTATGATCGTGTTCACGTGCGGGTACAGATGAATTGTCGCCGTTGCCTGTGCGACGACCTCGTTGACGAACCCGACGCCCAGCACCTCGGCGACTACGCGTCCCCCGGAGCCGGTAGCCGCCAACCCGCGCAGATTCCCGACCCCGTACCTCTCGACTGTATCACCTATCGCATCTGCGGCAACCTGCATCGGCCTGCCGTGATGGCGGATATACGCTGCCTCGATGATCTCGAGCGTATCTGCGGCCACTACTGCCACATCAACACTCACCGAGGCCACATCTATGCCTAACAGATACGGCCTGTCCATACCAAGCGATCCTTCCCTACTGCGTCCAACAAGCATCAGTGCTCGTCTCAAGGCGACCGTGTATTATACATCGGCGACCGCGAATGTGCCAAGAAAGCCGCACGCTCCAGCCGCGCAGGTCGGCCTGCCCTGCGCCTTGTGCAGGGCAGGTGAGAATGTGAAGTGGACGCGCAGCGTTCGCAATTCTCAACTTCCAGCCCGACTCGCCGCAGGTGAAACAGGCACCATTGGCGAAAACAACTTCAACAGGTGTCTATCTCGCAACGCCGGTGCTCGCTCCAGCCCATCCACGGGCAGTGTATGATCATGTTTGCTACTGTCGAATTCACGCTACATATCAACTGTATGCCCGATCGGGAGCATGGCGGTGCTGCGGGCCTTGCCGGCGCGTCCCACGTGGCCGGCATCACATGCCCCGATGCTAACCTGCTCATGCGCATTGGCGACACTGAGATTGACCTCGGCCTCCGACCCCTCAACATGACGCTTGAGAAGCTCCTGGCCGAAACCCCCCTGCTGGTCCCGGACGCCGCCGAGGAGATCTTCGGCCAATGGCTCTGGGGGCAGAACACGAAAGCCGCCGCCCTCTACCGCCAGGCTCTCGAAGACTCCGTGGATCTCCCGCCGCGAGTGACGTGGCGAGTTCGCGGGGCTACCACCCTCGGCTTCCCTGACCTCCCGGTCGAAGCGCTGCTCGGCGATGGAGTCAACGCCCCCGCCGTCTCCCGCCAGGTAGCCGAATGCGCCGAACCTGTCTCCACTTCTGTCGGCAAATACCTCCCGCCGATAGGTCACTGGCGAGTCGCGCCGGTCTCACTTCTCTCACGCCACTTGCTGCCTCAGACACGCGACCCGTCCCAGGAGTACGACGCCATCGCCCGCAGACGCATCCCCACCCTCGAAGTCCTCGACATCGAATATGCGGTTACACGCCGGCGCCTCGCTCGACTTCTCAACCGCCTCGGTGCGGCACACGTGCAGGTTCTCCACCTCATCGCCGGCAGACGCCTCGATGCGGCCGGGCTCTTGCTCGAAGACGCAATACTTACTGCAACCGGTCTGGCGGAGATGCTGAGCGAGGGCGACTGGAACGAACTCCAACTCATCGTCATCAGTGCCGCACAACCCGGCTCTGCCGGCAGTTGCAACCTCCCCTGGACGATGATGGAGCTGCTCCCCCTCCAGGCTGTTATCTGCTTCCAGAACACTGCCGCAGTCAAGACCTGCGTCTTGCCATTCTGCGAGCTCTTCTACGGCGCACTCGGCGCCGGCTATGCCATTGATGCCGCTGTCAGCCGCGCCAGAACAACAATGCGCGACAGTGGCGAAGCCGGAGCCGCCGATGTCCTCTCCCCCGTGCTCTACCTCCGCGAAGGAGAACAGACCCCGGCGATCCGCTCCGGTGATCGCGGACTCGAAGGCGTACTCGTCGCCACCGAAGCAATAGCAGCCGCTCGCGATGTCTTCGATGACCCCGAGGTCCTTCAGCTCGACGGCCAGGCGCCCGTCGCCCTCTCCCAGATTCACAGTCGCCTCACCAGCATCATCGAAGAGCAAATGGCCGACCTGCGTGACCGCAGGGCTCAGCATCTCCGCGCGCTACGCCACGAAGCCGGCAGGGCCGCACCAACCTATACTGCATCCTCCGCCGTCGCCCAGCAGTTAGACAACGTCCTCAACATGGCTCCCGCGCCCGCCGAAGGAATATCAGGCCGGCCACCACTCGGCCCCCCGGGACTGCACTGGTGGTGGCTTCTGGAATACATCCATGGCGACGAGGCCGAGATCACGCTCGGCGCCTTCCCCGGTCCGAGAAAGCTCTACCAGTTCGACGAGTTGCGCACCTGGGCCACCATCCAACATCGCGACAGGCCGTCACCGGTTCATGTCGCCCTTTCACTGCGTCCCTGGGAGATCGTCTTTGCCCCCCAGGATGGCCCCAGAGCTACCTGCGACATGAGCCGCTGGCCACTCCCACTCATCTCCGTCGAGGATGCAAACGAAGAGGAGACCGCCTGTTTCTCCCGCCTCGAACGCGACCTCGCGTCAGGAGCCGCACAGGTCATCCGGCGCCTCTTGAGAACCCATTTCCGCAGCGTCCTGACCGACCAGCCGGCGCGGCCTCATTTTCCTCACGGCATATCACCCGGCGACCTCCTGCGCGGAGGCCTCACAGGCCTCGGCCTCAGAATCCAGGACGTCGAGCCGACTACACACAACGATGTGATGTGGCCCTGGGGCGTGCATCTCTTCGAGGACCTCGATGCCGACATCCGCGTCCTGGCTATTCTGCGGCAGAGCCCCGGCGACGAAATACCCGCCGCCGATACGCCTGCCAACGAGAGCCCCGACGACGCCGACGCCTGGCAGGTCGTCCGCGATTTCTGGCAGAGCGCCTCAGATGCCGGCGACAGCCTCGCCCTCGTCTGCCTCGACGTCTGGCCCATCAGCGGAACTGTGTTCTGGCAACCTGCACACCCCGTCGCGCCCGACAGCAGGCCATCATGGGTCTGGGACCAACTCCCTCAAGCCATTGACGAGTATCGCGACCTCTTGCTCCAGCGCTTCTGGGAATGGGGGATTGGCGCATTGCGAGTGGAGAAGTGAAACGGCGGAGAAGTGAGACCTTCGGCCTGCTGAGCGCTGCCAGGCCGGACGACGGAGAACTGACATGACACAGGACCTCGAATTCCCGCTCAGAGTTCCCCTCGACGCCATTGTCGAGTTCATGGGCCAATCCCTTGGCAACTCACCGGACGTCCTCCTGACCGCCCTTCTCCGCAACGCCGCCGACGCCAATTCCCTGCGTGCCGAACTCGCCAATAGCCAGGGCCTCAGTCACTCCGAGCTCGCCCTCGGCATACGCGTCAGCACCGATCCCGACGAGTTGACACTCACCGTTGAGGATGACGGCCCGGGCATGACTGAGCAACAGCTCCGGCTCTACATGGGTCCTGGCGAGGAAGGCGAGGATGCTACGCCAGATCCACAGATGAACCCCGATAGGCCGCATCTTATCCGCATGCTGCTCCGGATCCTCCCGCTAGCACTCTCCACAACTCTCGAGACCCTCTCTCAGCAGCCCGGCAGCAAGCCCATGCGCATCACAATTGCCGACGGCGTTTGCCACCTCACAGAGGGAACCTCCACTGAGATCGGAGCCGCCGTCACGGTCAAACTGCGACACAACTCCCGGCACCTGTCCGATCCCCACACCGTCCCCGACCTGCTGAAACTCTACGCAGACTACCTCGAGTTCCCCATATTCTGGCACGGGCGCCAGATCAACGCCATGTCACCGCCCTGGCACCAGAGCGAAGCCACTGAGGACGACTACATCAGCTACCTCCATACCAGCCACCCACAGTTGCCCGCACCACTCCTCGTCATCCCCGTGTTCATACAGAGCGCCGATGCCGAGATCCGGGGAGTGCTCTGGGTCCCGGGACGCCCCCTCTCCGTGCTCGACGGCGACCTTGGCCGCGTGGACATCTATTGCCGCCGCATGTTGGCCGCTCCCGCCCAGCCCGGAGTCCTGCCCACATGGGCCCGCTTCGTCACCGGAATCGTTGACAGCACCCTCCTGCTCCACAGCCCTTTTGCAGCACCGGGCTCGAGCGCCGCTACATCCGACCTCCAGGCCGCCCTCGAAGAGACATTGTTCGACGCCCTCAGGCACATCCTCACGCACACACCCGACCGCTTCACCGCAATCGCCCAGCGCCATGACCAGCTACTCAAACTCGCCGCGCTCGAAAACGATGAACTCTTCGAACTCATCGCCGATCACCTGCTCTTCTCCACCTCCACCGGCCATCAGGCGCTTGCCGAATACATCTACGAAGTCACGCAGGCGACCGGTAAATCCCAGATCCAGTACCAGACCGTGCCACTCGAACCGTTCGCCGACATAGTCCGCGCCCAGCATCTCCTCATCATAGACGCAAGCGAAGGCCTTGATGAAGCAGTGCTCCACAAGTATGACCACCACAACCCCACCGTGCAGCTCGTGGACATCGAGGGAATAGAGCCTTTCTTCCTCGAGGAAGTCCTTGACCCCAGGTACCAGCCGTTGGTGGCGCTCTTCGCCGAACTCGACCCGCCAGTCACCGTACAACCGGCACGCTTTGAGCCCTCTTCCGTGGCGGCTATCATCTCCCCGGTGCGCACTGATACCATGCGCCCCCAACTCGAACAGCTCTTCCTCCTCAGCCAGATTACCGGCGCAATGCCTCCCGAAGCGCGCTCCGCACTTCAGCGCGCCCTCTCCGACCGGGCCGACACCACACCCTCAAGAGTCCTCCATCTCAATGTCGATTGCCCTGTCGTCAATGCCTTGCTCGATGCTCTCGCAGCCGGCAAGCGCGGACTCGCCAGAGTCGTAGCCCAGCGCACTCTCCTTCAGGCTCAGGTCGCCGCCGGCAGCCCGGTCGCCGCCGGGCTCCTCCGCGAACTCAACAACGTCTTGATCGCCAGACTCCTCGCCCAGCCGGACGAACCAGGCCACAACTGAACGCTCTCCGCCCACTACGCAGAAGCTCTGCTTCTGCGTAGTGCCCTCTCCCACCGGCCCGTCTCCCAACTCCGGTAGGCCGCCGCTATGATCCCCGTCGCAAGCATCCCGTCATGGCCGTCAAAGGCCGGCGCGTAGCCCTCTGTTGTCGCCTCCGAGAAACCCTCAATCAGCGCCTGATGCCTGTTGCCCTCCGGACCGGGCGTGTCGAACTCCTCAGTCTCTCCATACCTGTCCAGAACCAGCTTTGCCCCCGCATCAAATGGCGTCCCCATCAGCGTGCCTTCGCTGCCTCGCACTTCGAACTCATCAAGCAACAGGTCAACATTCCAGCTCGCCTCACAGACCAACTGCGTCCCGTTGGCAAACTGGCAGATCAGCGTCTCCGTATCAGGCACCTCGTACTCCATCGTCAGCGTGCTCGCCATCCCCGCGACCAACTGCGGCTCTCCCAGCAAGTAGCACATCACATCCAGCCGGTGGCTGCCCGTGTCTTGCAGCGAGCCGCCGCCGCTCTTCGCCGGCTCCACCCGCCAGTGCCTCGGGTCCTCCGGCGCTGGATCACTGTACCGTCCCACTCGCACCCTCGCACTCACAGGCCTCCCGATCGCACCATCCCGAATCAGCTCCTTCATCTTCACCGCCTTCGGCCAGAACCGCCGCTGATAGGCCACCGCCAGATGCACATCATTTCTCCTCGCAGCAGCTATCATCCGCCTGCAGTCCGATGTGGACAGCGCCATCGGCTTCTCGCACAGCACGTGCTTGCCGGCCTCCGCAGCAGCCACTGCTTCCTCACAGTGCCGGTACGACGGCGAGGCCACATACACCGCCTCGATCCGCTCATCGGACAGCAGTGCGCCCAGATCATCGTATGCCGCCTGCGCGCCGAACCCATCCCGCATCTGCTCTGCACGCTTCAGATCATGCGAATAGAAAGCCACGACGACACTGTGCTCATCGGCCACCATCGCCGGTGCAACAACATTCTCCGCAATACTCCCGCAGCCGACAATCCCCCACTTCAACCCGGACATAGCACCACTCCCCTCCGGCCCTGACTCCCTCGTACGACCCATTTCCTCACCGTATCGTCTTCTCTCTCAGGCAGGAATACCCACACTGGTGGCTGAACTCACCTCAAGCAGAGCCGCATCAGCACCCAACCAACGACCAATCCAGCCGCCCCCAGGGAAGGCATGACAATGACTGCCGGCACCGGCCCTATGACCGCAATTCTCCTCATCCGCCACGGCCAGACAGTATGGAACAAGGACGCCCTCTTCCGCGGCCGCGCCGACATTCCACTCGACGAGACCGGACTCCGGCAGGCACAAGCGCTCGCCACCGCGCTCCAGCACGAGGACATTGCCCGCGTCATATCCTCTCCCCTGTCGCGTGCCCTTCAGACCGCCACAGCGATCGCCGACGCTCACAGCTTGACCGTCGCCACTGACGAGGCCTTCATTGATCTCGACTTCGGGGATTGGCAGGGGCTGCAAGCTGCCGAAGTGCAGAAGCGCTATCCGGAACCTTATGCCCTCTGGCGGTCCCGCCCCCGCGACATCCATTTCCCGCGCGGCGAGTGCCTCGATGAAGTCGCCGACCGTTCATTCACAGCGCTCACTCGACTCGTCGCATCTCACGCCGGCGAGACCGTCGCACTTGTCGCCCACCGCGTCATCAACAAGGTCCTCATCTGCCGCATCCTCGGCCTCGACACTAACCACTTCTGGCAGATCAAGCAGGACACTGTCTGCCTCAACCGCCTCAGCTTCAACGGCGCGCTCTGGGTGCTCGACTCCCTCAACGACACTTCCCATATCAGCCACCTGGCCGAGGCAATGACGGATTTCTGAGCTGGCCGTTCTCCTCCGATGCCTTGGCATTCATCTTCCCGCCGCCGCTGCCCGCAGGAGATTCCTCATCCATCGCGAACTATTCACTACATCAGCCGGCAACGCTCTTGACGGCCGGCATCAGCACCAGCCAGAGGTGGCCCCAGTG
>JAUWOG010000538.1 GCA_030612305.1 Armatimonadota bacterium
ACTACAGTCGCGGGCGCGGCAAATCAAGGCTGTTTGCCCTCGGCGTTGCTCAACAGCATCGGCGAATTGTGAGAGGCGGGCGATTGAATACATCGTCGAATCTGTCATTTTCAAAATGAACAGCATCGGGGCTAACTGGGAGAAACGACTGCGCAGTTGAAGCGGCTGGTTGCGGAGCCCGGCGCATGGCTGCGACTCCTGGTGCGATGGTGGCTGCGAGTGCCGACTTCAGTATTCAAGACAGCTCAATTGCGGAGAAGTTCCACCTTTTTCCTTGACAATCTCGGGGAGGGGGCGGGACACTATGACAGACAAGGTGAGTAGTTACCGTCGCGGCTACCCGAACGAGGGCGACCTGACGCGTGACGAGTTCGGAGTGGAAAGGGGTAGGTCTGATGGTCTCAAGCAGCCATTGTAGTGCAGTTGCAGCAGTTGTGACGATGACTACAGTGATCCTGTCAGTGCAAGCCCTCGCGCCGACAGCCATGGCGCAGGAGGATGCGATGGGCAATTTCGTAGACCTGGGAGTTCCGGTCACACGCGCAGCCATCTTCAGGCAGACCATCGGTCCGGATGAGAACGGGGAGATGACGCGCATCTATGCCGTCTTCACACAGAACACGGCCCCCGTCTTCCTGGTTCAGATCAACCCGCATACAGGTGAGGCGCGGCAGTTTGATGCCCCAATCGGGACACATCCATGGGGGCTGACGGTGGGGCCCGACAACTGCATCTATATCGGCACGGCGGGGAGCGCAGAACAGGGCGGGTTGCTGCTCAAGTTCGACCCGGCTGAACCTGACGCGGGGCTTGTCAACCTCGGCAAGATGGCCGAGAGCGAGACCTACGTCTGGAGCCTTGCCAACGGTGAGGGCGATGACTGCATCTACGGCAGCACCTACGGGAATGGGAAGGTTGTGTCCTACAACACCCGCACGGGGCAGATGCGCGACTACGGGCAGTTGCGCACCGGCCAGCGGTACACGCGCCCCATCGTCGTCGGCAAGGACGGCTGGGTCTACACCACCGTCGGCACCACCGCCCCGGACTACATCGGCCTCGACCCACGCACCGGCGAGCACCAGTCGTCACGGCCGGATGAGTTGGCCGGCATGCCGGTGCCTGAGCTGGCGCAGGGCGGCTGGGGCCGGTTCCGCAAGGGCGTTGACGGCCACGCCTATCAGAGGGATGGCGGCAAGTGGTACCGGCTCGTGGCCGGGAAGGCAGAGCTGATTGCAGACGCCGAACTCCCGGGTCCGGCAGTGCTGGCACTCAAGGACGGCCGCCGGCTGGCCGGCGTCTATCCGGAGGGCAGATGGGTACTGCACGATCCCGCAACCGGGCAGGACACCTCCGGCGACTTCGAGTACGAGAGCGCTGGCATGGAGGCCTTCGTCATCGGTGAGGGTCCCGATGGCTGCATCTATGGCTCAACGGCGCTCCCGCTGTGGCTGTTCCGCACCGATCCGCGAACTGGAACCAATGAGGTGCTCGGCAACCCCAGCCGCTCCGGCGGAGAGCTGTACTCCTTGCTCACGCTGGATGGGCTGCTGTGGACCTTCGGGTATCCCAATGCCTATGTCTCCAGCTACGATCCGACGAAGCCCTGGAGCTTCGGCGACGCCCCCGAGAACAACCCGCGCAACTTCGGCATGATGGGTGACGGCCACCTGCGGCCGCGGGCGGTAATCCTGGGGCCGGAGCGGAAGATATACGTCGGCAGCTACGCGCCGTATGGAGAGCTCGGCGGGGCGATGGGCGTGTTCGACCCGGTGGAGGGCAAGGTTACCGAGAACTACCGCCATCTCATCCGCAACCAGTCCATCAGCGCGCTGGCCTATGACGCAGCGTCGGGTCTCGTCTTCGGCGGCAGCGCGATCAGCGGCGGCGGCGGCACAACGCCGAGCGAGAAGGAAGCAGTGTTCTTCACCTGGGACACGGTCGCCAAGGAACTTGTTCAGCAGTGTGTGGCGGTGGCCGGTGATACCATCACGCCGGCGATGACCGTCGCCGATGGCAAGGTGTTCCTGGTCACCAGGCCCTCGAATACGCTGTCGGTGTGGGACATTGAGGGCCAGAAGATGATCGATCACAGGCCCATGCCATACGGCTCCATTGTCGAGATATGCCTCGAACTGCACAGCGATGGCATGATCTATGGGTTGACCAACCAGGCCGTCATCCGCATTGACCCGAAGACCCACGAGATAACACAGATGGCGCCCTGGGGGCGAGGGGTCACGTGCGGCTGGGTGATGAACGATGACGGGATCTACTTCGCCTCCGGCGTCAACCTGATCCGCTGGGAGTGGCCCGAGTAGGTGGGGTGCGGGCGGAGGAGGGGTACGAGCCCGGCACACACCGCGGCCGCTGCTGGGCTCCCGGCTGCCGATGGCCCGGGCGGACAGCAAGACAGTCCCTCGCGGCCCATACCTTTCCGAGCCGATGCCCCCGCGTGTGCGATTGACATGATTCCCGTTGTGGATTTCGAGCACCGCTATCCCCCGAACGCATCCCGATAGAAATCCCAGTATTCCTCGTTGTCGGCCTGTATCCGCAGGAAAGCCCCGGGCTTGTGCCCGACACCGGCTACTACAGTGAACCTGTGTGGGATGCCCAACTCAGTCAAGCGAGCATCAAACTGTTGCACGACGGCGAGCTTCTCGCCAAGCTGCCGATATTCGTCGCCTGGCGGCACGGCTATGACGCACACTGCGC
Organism: Armatimonadota bacterium; assembly: GCA_030612305.1. GTDB lineage: Bacteria > Armatimonadota > Zipacnadia > Zipacnadales > UBA11051 > UBA11051. Next base: position 2,719 of record JAUWOG010000538.1, read on the forward strand.
CCCCATCATGGGCAACGGGCACTTCCGTGTGGAAGGTCTTGAGGGGTGGCATGGGTGGAATATCGGCTGCACAAGCCGGCACTAATCCTGCAAGCGCAATCAACACAACGGCGGCGGACGCAATTATGCCAGGTCTGATCATGACGTAACTCCTTCTCAAGTGGCTACGGCAGGGCGTTCAGACAACTGTGGGGCCAT
>JAUWOG010000277.1 GCA_030612305.1 Armatimonadota bacterium
CGCACCGCTGGCGGCAAGGTCGTGCTCCCCGAAGATCGGCAACATGCTGGCGGGCGGCGGCTACGATTTGCGCGGTGCGTTGATCAAGATTACCATGCTGGTGGACAACCTCACGATCGGGCCGACGGTCCTGCCCTGGAACTGGGGTGTGATGATCCCCGCGACACTGCTGCTGCTGTGGCTGGCCTGGCGCTTCGTGGCAAGTACTGATGCCGATGTGGCCAGCCTCAGACCTGTGACACTCGCTTTCCTGTTTCTGTGTGTGTTGGCCATGTTGGCAGCGCCGGCGCTGACATCCTCGCGCTACTGGCTGGTGCTGCTGATCCCGGTGAGCATCGCGCTGGCCGGCGGCCTTCTCAGCATCACCTCGCCGCAGTGGCGGGCGGTGGGTGCGATCGGCCTGGTGGCACTGGCCGCTTATGGTCTCTGCAATCTCTACACCCAGCGGCAGTACCAGTACATGGAGCTTGTTGATGACTGGCGGGAACTTGCCGAGATGACGAGGCAGATGGCCGAGCCCGGTGACGAGGTCTGGACGGTGATGGGGCCGTTTCAGTACTACTACGGGCCCGGGAGTATCTGCGTCCGGGAGTGGCGTGACGAACCGGGCGCGGCGAAAAAACGCATCGAAGCAACCGGAGCCGACCGCGTGTTCGTGCAGTACTCGCCTCTGAGCGGCCACTATCTGGGGATCAACTTCACGAGTCGCGGGAGGGACGCCGGGGCTGAGTTAGCCAAACTCGGCTTCGAGTGTCAATGGCAGGAGCACTACCACCGCGACCCCGATTTTGCCATCAAGCGCAAGCTGCTGAAGGGGCGGGAGTTGTCGGAGTTCCGCCACGTGCTCGAGTTGTGGGAGCGCGATGGGGCAGAGGGCTGACGGCATGGGGCCGGCCTACAGGGATATCGCTCTGTTGACCGCCTCAAGCACGGCCGAGATCTCGAATGGTTTGGCCAGGAAGCCTTTGATCCTAGGCTCCAGTCGTTCGCGGGCGTGGTCATCGAGGGCGTAGCCGGAGACAATTATTGCCACGGCGTCGGGATTGATGCCCAGCATCTCGTCGAGGCATTGCTCACCACCCAGTCCGGGCATTATCAGATCCAGCATAACGAGGTCAATTTCCTGGTGGTGCGCGCGAAAGACCTCCAAACCTTCTTCGCCGTCCAGCGCTCTGAGCGTGTGATGGCCGGATTCCTCGAGTATGTCACAGAGCAATCTGCCCACGCCGGGCTCGTCGTCCACTACAAGCACGGTTAGTGGCCCACTATCGGTGACAGGAAGCTCCTTGTCCATTTCCTCGCCCGGATGTACAGCCTCGGCGAGAGGTAGATATATCTCAAAGGTTGTCCCCATACCGGGCTCGCTGGACACCCGGATAACTCCATGATGAGCCTCCACGATGCCGTGAACGACCGCGAGGCCCAGGCCGCTGTGTTCTGCGCGCCCCTTGGACGTGTAGAAGGGCTCAAAAACATGCTCGAGGCTTTCTTCATCAATTCCTATGCCGGTATCAGCAACGGTCAGTACTACGTATTGCCCTGCAGTCAGGTCTCCGTCAGTTTCATCTACAACGCGGTTCTCGGTAGCCATTCTCAAGCTACCACCATCAGGCATGGCATCAACCGCGTTCATGCCCATGTTGAGCAACGCTTGCTCTATGTGATAAGCATCGGCCTCAACCGGCCACAGATCATGCGCCACATCTGTCTGAATCGTGATCAGCTTCGACGTAGTCCGCTCCAGAATATGGCGGACATCCTCTATCGTCATCCCCAGGTTCAAGGTGTGTTTGTGGACTCCGATATGCCGGCTGAAGACCAGCAGGCGCTTTACCAGACTCGCGCCCCGCAAAGCCGTGCTTGCGACCTCCTCCAGATTCTTCGTGGCTTGAGTGTCGAGGCCGCTGAACGTGAGCATGAACTGGACTCGGCCGATCACAGTCTGGAGTATGTTGTTGAAGTCATGGGCAATGCCCGCGGAGAGCGTCCCAACGGCTTCCATCTTCTGCGCCTGCCGCAGTGCCTCTTCGGTCTGCTTGCGCTCGGTGATGTCCTCGCCGGAAAGCAGGACAGCATGGATATTGCCGTCCGCATCTCTAAGTACTGTATTGTGGAAGGCGATGAGCCTCTGCTCGCCGCTCTTGGTCAAGAGAGAGTTCTCATAGTGCGTTACCGGCTCGACATCTCCGTCCATCAGCTGTCCAAAAACCGCTCGTACTTGCTCTCGGATATTCTCGGGCACAAGAATATCGAACCAGTTTTGGCCAATAATCCCCTCTTCGCTATATCCCAGAATCTCGCAGCCTCTCGTGTTCAGCAGGCTCACCTTCTCGTCGGCATCAACGACTGCTAACATACTTGCCGCCATATCAAGATAATTCTGAGCCCGATCACGCTCTGCCTGCACCATCTCCTCGGCCCGCTTGCGCTCGGTGATGTCCCGGAAATACCAGATCCGACCCAGATATTGCCCGTCGGCATCGCGGACTGGAGCCGAGTATCTATCAAACGTCCGGCCTTCCGTCAAAGCTATTTCGTCTTCACTTGTATCATCTTGATGTTCGTAAAGGTATTCGACACGCGCAAGAAACGCTTCCGGGTGCACCAACTCGCCCACAACAGACTGAAGCACTAGCTCGTCTGACCTGCTGTCGAGGATGTCCTGGGGTATCCGCCACATCTCGGCAAAGCGGCGGTTAAATGATATGATCTGGCCCGTCTCATCTACCACCAGGATGCCGTCAATCGAGGCCTCTGCCTGGGCCTCCAGCAAGGCCTTCTGGAAAGATATTCTTTCATCGGCGCGCTTGCGCTCGGCTTCGAGGGCCATGGCGTTGAGGCCGAAGGCGATGTCGGAGCTCAGCTCAGCGAACAATGACTGCTCCTCTTCGCTGTCGGCCATCTCGACCTGGAGCGATACGCTCATCAGCCCGTACACCTCTCCTGCGTGTTCGAGACGCACGGCCATTGCCGCTGCCCCCGGATACACCTCCGCCAACGGGCAATCAGCGCAGGAGGTTGATCTGTGCTCGACCGTGATGACCTCAGACTTCCCTAACACATCGCGCATGCACCTGGGCAACTCGCCCCGCTGTAGCGCCTCGCGAAATGGTGTGAAGCTGTCACCCAGTCCCGCCTCAAAGCCAAGGACAAACCTGTCGTGCTTATCAAACAAGGCGATCCAGGCCGAGTGATAACCCCGCGTGCTGGGGAGAGCGTCGCCGGCGCCTTGAAGTAGCCGCTCCCGATCCCTTTCAGAGGCAATGAGCTGGTTCACATCGCGGATGGCCTGCAATACCTGATTGAGGTGAGCAATACGCGCCTCGGCCCGCTTGCGCTCGGTGACATCTCTGAATGATCCCAACAGGTGCGGCTTTCCGCCCAAGATTAGCGGCCCAGTATTGATGTCAGCGTAGAAGATGCTTCCATCTTTACGTCTTACTGGCAGTTCGGGGGCCAGTTGAATGATCCCGGCTGCTTGCTTCTCAAACTGCTCCAGCACATAGTCCAGATCCTCCTGGGGATGGATATCCTCAACGCCCATCTCCTGGAGTTCTTCCAGACTATAGCCTGTCATTTGGCAGATCGCCTGGTTCGCCATGAGAAATCGCTGCGTCTCTGCGTCTGCCAGGAGTATGCCGTCCACGGCGGCCTCAACAATAGCCTCGAAGTTCTTCTCGCCATCGGCGACTGCGCGTGTCGTTTGTCTGATCCTTTCACTGAGCCAGCTAGCCACGAGACTTACGACAACAAACATGCAGGCCCTGACAACATCCTCCCCTAATGGCGTCGCAAAGGCCAAATCATGTGACGCCAATAGGAAAGCCCCGGAAATGAGGGCCACTGAAAGCCCCCTTGTCCCCCAATAGAGGGCGGCAAGGATGATGGGTATGTAGTAAAGATGGGCGACGAGGATCTGTGTATGCAGAACAAAATGAAAATGGACAGTGAGCAGCAGGCACATTGCCCATAGTACGCCTACGAGTATAACGCGCGCGGCCGCGGAGCGTTTCCTTGCTTCTGGTGTTGTGTAGCCCAGTGCCCACTCCGGCAGGAGGCTAGTATGAAGCCAACGGCTCATGCGCCCTGATGGCATCTTCAGCGCCCTTCCCTGAAATCATCGAGTTGATAGACGACGGTGATGAGGTTTTCGTCGGGGTTTTTCATGTCCCGTCCTGCAATTAGCATACCTGGCGAAAAGGGAGGCCGGATTGCCCCGGTGAGCCCTGCGTGTGCTCAGGGCTCTGAGACGATGAGGGACTCGTCGAGCGTGGGGCCGGCGTAGTCCCGGTATTCCTCGGCCAGCGGGAGCGTGACCCACGCGCGCTGTTCGTCGGCCAGATATGCGCCCAAGGCCCACTCGATGTTGCGGTAGCCCTCGATGCCGGGCACGGGCGGGGTAGTGTCATTTTCGATGGCCTCCCGGAACTCCCGATGCAGGCGCGTCCAGGCCCCTTCAGTGCGAATGTCGGCGTCGAACTCGATGCCCGTGTAGTCTTCATCACCTGCGCGCTTGATGGCGAGGCAATCCGGCTGATAGAACACCTCGAGCGTGCCTTCACTGCCATAGACGATGAAGCCGGTGTTGCGGGAGCCGATGTGGGTGAACTGACTGTACTGGGCGACGGTGACGAGGG
>JAUWOG010000502.1 GCA_030612305.1 Armatimonadota bacterium
GTTCTTCAATGCCGTTGATTCATGCCGTTGTAGGGCATCCCGCGTGTACGCGGGACGCCGCGCCGGCCGTTGCCTTTGCCGTCGGAGGGGCCGCGTCGAAGGGCGGTCCTGCCGTTCACGCAGAGGATGCGCAGCATCCTCCACTGAGGCCGGCCCACCAGCCCCTCCATTGCGACCAACGGTTATGTTCAATTCGCTACGATATTGACCAGCTTGTCCGGCACTGTGATTACCTTGCGAACATCTTTCCCCGCGAGGTGTCTCTGCACCTGCTCGGAATCCTGCGCCATTTCAGCCACCTGCTCCATGTCGGAACCGGCCGGTACGGTCAGCCGGTGGCGCACCTTCCCATTGACCTGAATGACGACCGTGACCTGCTCTTCGGCGGCCACGCTCATGTCAGGCTCCGGCCACGGGGCGTTGAACAGGCTCGGCGTATGTCCCATCAGCTCCCAGAGCTCATCGGCGATATGCGGTGCGAACGGTGAGAGCAGCCTGACCAGGTGCTCGGCGGCTTCGGAGAAGACGGCACGGTCAGTGCCAGCCTCGTCCGAAGAAGCGTCGCCGCCTGTCAGGCGTTCGGCGAAGGCGCCCAGGTCATTGCTCAGCTCCATGATCGCGCTGACGGCGGTATTGAAGTGCATCCGCTCGATGTCACCGGTCACCTTGCTGATGGTCTGGTGCGTCTTGCGGCGTATCGCTCGCTGCGCTTCGGTGAGGTCGGCGGCGAGGTCGGCGATGTGCTGCGACCAGGAGGCGTCGAACGCGTCAAGGTTATCGGTGAGCAGGCGCCAGACACGGCTCAGGAAGCGGAAGATACCGGCGACGCCTTCGTCGCTCCATTCCGCATCCTGGTCCGGCGGCCCGACGAAGAGCACGAAAGTGCGGGCCGTGTCGGCGCCATACTTCGCGATGATCTCATCCGCGGGCACCGCTCCGTGGCGCTTGCTCATCTTGACGAGTCTGCCGTCTTCGGTGCGCGTGCAGATCATGCCCTGGGTGAAGAGTTCGGAGAACGGCTCGACGAAATCCACATAGCCGAGCTTGTGGAGGACCTTGGTGATGAAGCGCGCGTAGAGCAGGTGGCGGACGGCGTGCTCGATGCCGCCGATGTAGTGATCCACCGGCAGCCACTGATCCACATCAGCCTTGACGAACGGGTGCTGCTCGTCGTGGGGGTTGATATAGCGGAGGTAGTACCACGAGGAGCAGACATAAGTGGTCATGGTGTCCGTCTCGCGCTTTGCCGGGCCGCCGCACTCAGGGCACGTCGTATTGACGAACTCCTCGTTGATAGCGAGAGGCGATTCGCCGGTAGGCTTGAACTCGGCATCAGTCGGCAGCAGCACCGGCAGGTCCTCGTAGGGCACCGGCACTATCCCGCATTTGTCGCAATAGACGATGGGGATGGGCGCGCCCCAGTAGCGCTGCCGCGACAGCAGCCAGTCCTGGAGGCGGTAGTGGATGTCGCGACGGCCGATGCCCTCGGCTTCCATGTAGTCGGCGATCTTCTCTTCGGCCTCGGTGCAGATCATCCCATCGAACTGCTGCGAATTGACCTGGACGCCGGTGGCCTCGAACGACTCCGTCATCGTGTCGCCGTCGAAGTCCTCGCCTGCGGGCTGGATGACAACGCGGACTGCCAGATCGTACTTGCGCGCAAACTCGAAGTCGCGCTGGTCGTGAGCCGGCACGGCCATAATCGCGCCGGTGCCGTAGCCCATCAGGACGTAGTTGGCGACCCAGATTTCGAGACGCTCGCCGCTGAGCGGGTGAATTGCATACCGGCCGGTGAAAATGCCGCGCTTCTCGGTGTCCACGGCCGCGCGGTCAATGTCGTCCTCCCGCATCGCTTCCCGGACGAACTCGGCCACGGGCTCCTCGTATCCCGTACCCTTCGTCAGCTCGGCGACGAGTGGATGCTCGGGAGCCAGCACCATGAAAGTGACGCCGTAAACCGTGTCAATGCGGGTGGTGAAGACCTCCATCTGCTGGTCGGAGCCTTCGATGTCGAGGCTGAAGCTGACGCCTTCAGAGCGGCCGATCCAGTTCTCCTGCTGGGTGCGGACGGACGCGGGCCACCTATCGAGCAGCCGGATATCATCGAGCAAGTCATCGGCGAATTCGGTGATCCTGAAAAACCACTGTCCGGGCACCGGGCGGGGCTCGACCTCGGACCCGCAGCGCTCGCAGACAGTGCCGTCCAACTCCTCATTTGCCAGCACGGTGGCGCAGGACGGGCACCAGTTGACCGTAGCCTCGCCCTGGTAGGCGAGCCCGTTGTCGTACAACTGCAGAAAGAGCCACTGGGTCCACTTGTAGTAGTCGGGCTGCGAGGCGTTGATCTCGCGGCTCCAGTCGTAGGTGATGCCGAGCGCGTCGAACTGCTCCTTCATCTGCTCAACGCACTGCTCGGTCCACTGGGCGGGGTGAACCTGGTTCTGAATGGCGGCGTTCTCGGCAGGCAGGCCGAACGCGTCCCAGCCCATCGGTTGCAGCACGCTGTAGCCGCGCATGGACTTCTGCCGCGCGATCACATCGGCGATGATGTAGTTGCGCACATGGCCCATGTGCAGCTTGCCCGACGGGTACGGGAACATCACGAGGAGATAGAACTTCTCTCCGGGATCGTCATTGCGGGTCTCGAAGAGCGCATCGTCAGCCCAGCAGGTCTGCCACTTGCGCTCGATCGTCGAGAAGTCATACGGTTCAGGCACTCTGCATTGCTCCCTCGTTTGGTTGGATACCGAATCTTGCGCCAATACTGGAGGGCATGTCAAGGCCTGACCGTAAGCACCGGGCATGAGTTCCGTGTGATCTGCCTTCCTCGCCGCGCAGGTCGCTCGCCATCAGGACACTCCGCCTCGCCCGTCGGCGTCCCTCTTGCCGGAGCGATTCAGGTGCGCTGGAGGCACTCGCATCTCCACCGACAGCTCCAAAGTGAGGGCATGATAGCGTCCATTTGTGCCGCCTGATTTGTTGGCAGAACTGTGAACTCGCGTTCGGGGCAACTTCGTGACGAAATAGAACAGAACTGGATATTACTTACTGCATTATGTCTATAGACGCGAAATGTTCATTCCGAGTGTAGG
>JAUWOG010000173.1 GCA_030612305.1 Armatimonadota bacterium
GGTTGGCCGGGGCATTGCGGGGCTGGCCCCTCCAGGATATCTCGGACGATTTGGAGGTCCGGGGGGGGGGCCACGCCGATGGGCGAATAGTCCACCTGCACGACGCGGATTCTGCAGCCGTTCTCAAGTGCGCGCAGTTGCTCGAGGCCCTCGGTCTGCTCAAGCTGTGTGCGGGGCAGAGCCGCAAGCCAGAGCAGGGCTTCTCTCGTGTACACGTAGAGGCCGATATGCTTTAGAGGCCAGAGGCCGCACGGATGTTGCCGGGGTGCCTCAAGCGGCGGCTGCGGGCCGTCAATGCGGAAGTAAGGGATGGGCGCTCGGGAGAAGTATAAGGCGAAGCCGTGGCGGTCCACCACCACTTTGACGGCGGCGGAGTCGAGATGTTCGTCGGTCTGGGTGATGGGCGTGGCGATGGTGCCGATGCGGAGGCCGGTTTCGTGGAGGAATGGTTCGACGGCGGCGGTGATGGCCTCGGGGTCTATGAGCGGCTCGTCTCCCTGAACGTTGACGATGAGGTCATAGTCGGCTTTGGCGGCGACTTCGGCGATGCGATCGGTGCCTGAGGGATGCTCGGGGCGGGTCATCTCAACATTGCCGCCAAATGCCCGCACGGCCTCAACAACGCGGGCGTCATCGGTGGCGACAGTGACGGTGTCGAAGCAGCCTGCTTCTGAGGTGCGCTCATAGACGTGCTGCACCATGGGCTTGCCGGCGATGTCGGCGAGGACCTTGCCGTCAAGTCTGGTGGAGGTGTAGCGTGCCGGTATCAGTGCGGCGATGCGCATTCGTCATCATCCCCGTTGAGGCAGGCGGCTCAGCGAAAGGGCGAACGGCAAAAGGCAAGGGCAGGTCGGCATTAGTAGGCGCTGGGTTCCGGTGTGAGCCAGGCGCCGATGGCTCTGAAAAACGCATAGACGGGAATGGCCCAGATGCCGGTTGAGACGACAGTCAGTGCGGCAGTGCGCAGCCAGGGGAAGAACTGGGGCGGAGGAACCAGGATGAGATGGACAAGGGAAGCTGCCGCGACGGCGACGAGCGAGGCGATGACGGCGACGGTGATGCGGGTGGAGAAGAGACGGCCACTGAGCGAGCCGGCGATGAAGCCGGTGCCGATGTAGGTGATGAAGAGCCCTCCCATGGGCAGTGAGCCGGTGGCGGCGGCGAAGATGGCGCCGAAGAATCCGGCGACCGCACCGGCAGTGGACCCGGAGACGAGGCCGATACTGAGCACCGCGACCAGGCCGAGCTGGGGTGAAGTCCAGCCCATCTGCAGCCACGGTGGCCAAGCGTGCTCGACCGCGATGGAGAGGATCAGCAAGAATGCGAATGTCAGATGCAGCAATAGCAAGGGCTATCTCCCCGGGTGGCGCTATTTGGCGCTTCTGAGCACGAGGACGTAGGTGATGTTCCTGAGATCGGCGGCGGGCTTGATGAGGGCTCTGAAGGTGCGGCTGCTTGCAGGCGCGGTCTGGACGCGGATGACGGTGCCGATCGGTATGTTGGGTGGATATACGTCACTGAGACTGGATGTGAGGATGAGATCGCCGACCTGGATATCGGCCTGTCCGCGCAGCCGCGCCACCTCGAGGAGCGGCTGGCCGGAGCGAATTGGCGATATCGGATGAACCATTGCCTGGTCGCGGGACCTCTGGACGACGCCTGCGACGGCGTGATCGGCATGGGTAACGAGCATGACCTCGCCGATGGATTTCTGAGCGGAGATGATCCGTCCGAGCAGCCCCCTCTGTGTTCTGACGGTGTTCCCGACCTCAAGGTCGCGCCCGTCGAGGGATTGGATCGTCAGAATAGGCCCGCCGGGGCTGGTGGCGTGGCTGATGACTCTGGCTGCGACGCCCTTCACTTCGCCGGAGACGACGAGGCCGAGCTTCTGCTTCAGATCCTTATTCTCCAGGAAGTACTCGTTGAGTGTCACCTTGTCGGCTTCGAGGCGGCTGATCTCCTCTTTGAGTTTGCGGTTCTCTTCGACGAGAGAGCGGGCGTGTGTGAGCGAGACGCAGACGTCATGTGTCCATGCGAAGGTGGAGGTGGCGGCGGCCTGCAACGGCCAGACAATGCGCTTGGCGAGTCTCTCAGGGAAGCTCTGTTGGCCGGCGTTGTGAGCGCGATGCTGCCAGTATGTCAGAGCAATGGCAGCGATGCACAAGATGACCATGAGTCTGGTATTCGTGGCCGGCGATTGTGTCCTGGTAAGCATCAGGGATCAACTTCTCGTGGAGTATCCGTGAAGCTGTTCGAGGTATCCGGCGGTGCCCATGACAACACATGTGAGCGGGTCCTCGGCGACATAGACGGGGATATCTGTTTCGGCGCTGATGAGCTGGTCAATGCCCTGGAGCAGAGCGCCGCCGCCGGCGAGTACGATGCCACGGTTCATGACATCAGCGGCAAGTTCGGGTGCGGTGGCATCGAGGGTCTCCTTGACGAGGTCAACGATTGCCGCGATGGGCTCGGCGATGGCCTCACGGATCTCGCCGGAGTGGATGACGATGCTCTTGGGGAGTCCGGAGATGAGGTCTTTGCCTCTCACCTGCATGCCCTCTTCGTCAGCGCGTGGGAATGCGGAACCGAGGCGTATCTTGATCAGCTCGGCGGTGGTCTCACCGACGACGATGCTGAACTCGCGTCGGATGTAGGCGCTGATGGCCTCATCAACCTCCTCGCCGGCGGTGCGCATGGAGCTCTGGGTGCAGATGCCGCCGAGGGATATGACGGCGGCTTCGGTGGTCCCGCCGCCGATGTCAACGATCATATTGCCGACGGGGTCTGCGACGGGCAGTCCGGCGCCGATAGCCGCGGCCATCGGTTCGTCAATGATCTCGGTCTCCCATGCGCCGGCCTGGCGGGCAGCGTCCTCTACGGCCCGGCGCTCGACCTCGGTGATGCCTGCCGGCACGCCGATCACGATATGAGGGTGTGTGAAACGGTGGGAGGCATGTGCTTTCCGGATGAAATATCGGAGCATTGCTTCGGTGACTTCGAAGTCGGCGATGACACCGTCGCGGAGCGGGCGGATGGCCGAGATCCTGGCCGGAGTGCGCCCGACCATGCGCTTGGCTTCTTCGCCGACCGCGCGGACGGTGTGGTCCTGATGGTCAACCGCGACGACTGACGGCTCGCGGAGAACGATGCCCTGGCCCTTGACGTGGACAAGCGTATTGGCAGTGCCGAGGTCAATGCCCATGTCACATGACAGGCGTGAGAGCCAGTGCCTGGCAGTCCTGCATATTTTTTCGTAGAATGCCAACATGGAGCCGGCCTCAGTGTAGTTCTGCACCTGGCGGTGGCACCTCGCAAGTGTGGTCAGTTGTCCTGGTGCAGCGGTGTTGTGTAGCCGAGCTGTTGGAGCATGGCCCGCAATCTCGTCATCGGAAGCCCGATGACATTGAGCCGTGAGCCTTCGACGCCGGCTATCAGTGCAGCGCCGAGGCCCTGGAGAGCGTAGGCACCGGCTTTGTCGAGCGGCTCTCCAGTACTCACATAATCATCAATCTGCTGCTGTGTCAACTGCTTGAAGGTGACGCGTGAGGTCTCGTGGTCTTCGACGAACACCTTCGGGCCCTGGCTGTCGGCACAGGCGATGGCGATGGCGGTCGTGACGGAATTGTCCCTGCCACTGAGCACGCTCAACATACGAGCCGCGTCGGCGGGACCGTCGGGCTTGCCAAGCAGCTCATCGCCAACGACGACCACGGTATCGGCGGCGACGACGAGGCGATGAGGATTGCGGGCGGCGACATCCAACGCCTTGGCGCGCGCGGCGTTGAGTGCAAAGCGGACAGCAGCATCACCATCGAGAGGCCGAGGGGAAGCATCGTCCTGACCGGAGGCAGCATCCGGCTCGGCATGACTCACCTCGACGACGAAGTCGAAGCCGGCGTCGCGGAGGATGTCGAATCTGCGCGGGGATGCCGAGGCAAGGATGAGCGGCTTGCTGAGTGCGGCTTGCAGGCCGGTGAGGGCAGCGCGCGAAGGTTGTGTGTTAGCCATAATGGACACTTAGAATCGTCCCGTGCGGAACACGCTGATGAGGAGCCACACTCCGACTATCGCGCCGATACCGACATAGACTGTTGTGAGGATGTTCGTGATGGGATTATCCGTATTTCCGCTAACGGCAAGGACGGCGGATGAGAGTATGAATGCGGAGACGAGCAGGCTGGCGGAGAGCCTGTTGACGGTAGTGTCGAGCTTGTGAAGGGGCTTTTCGATATCATTGATGGTCAGGCGCAGGGCGAGTTGTCCGGACTGAGTCCGTTTCAGTATATGACTGAGTTGTCGTGGAAGCAAGCGGAAATGGCGTGCGAACTGTCGCGCGGAGCGGAACAGCTCGCCGGCGAGATTGGAAATCCTCATCTCCTTGAGGAGCGCGGCGGACATGGTCTCTTCGGCGACGGGGCGGTAGTCGAAGTCGGGATCGAGCTGCGTGCAGATACCTTCGCTGACGATGAGAGCCTTCACGAGCGATGGGAATGCAGGTGGGAGGCTCATGTCATGTTGGAGAATGAGACGCAGCATCTCTTCGAGAATCTCGCCGAGGCCGATCTGTGAGGTGCGCTGCATCTGGCTGTAGCGGGCCATGAGAGTGTCTATGTCGTCTTCGAAGGCAAATGGGTCCACGCTCTCGCCGGCCACTCCGAGGTCGAGGAGGATGTCGGCGACTTCCTGGGGGTCGTTGTGGAACCATGCCCAGATAAGCTGTATGAATGAGCGGCGAAGCTTGTCGCCGAGCGTCGTGGCGTATCCGCTGTCGAGAAGAGCGGTCTTGCCGTCTGCGGTGAAGAGAATGTTGCCTCCGTGCGGGTCGGCATGGAAGTAGCCGTCAACGACGACCTGGTATGCAATCATCCTGGCGATGCTGTGGGCGGCGTCTTTGGGATCAATTGAGTATGCGGCGAGGCCGGCGACGTCGCTGGGCTTGACGCCGTCTATCCACTCGATGGTGAGCACTCGCCTGGTGCTGGAGTCATGATAGATGCGCGGGATCTTGACGTCGGGCAGCGGCTGCATGTTCTTCCGGAAGAGCTCGGTGTTCTGGGCCTCGATGCGGAAGTCGAGCTCATTCATCAGGGCCTGGCGGAACTCGGCAATCTGGCGGGAAGCGTGTCTCTGCCGGAGCCACTCATTGCGTCTTTCGGCGAAGTCCACTGCGGCGGCGAGTATCTCGATGTCGGTCCGGCATGTTTCTTCGGCATCGGGCCGCTGCACTTTGACTGCGACCGGCTGGCCGCTGTGAAGCCGCGCCTTGTGTACCTGTCCGAGAGATGCGGAGGCGACGGGTTGCTCCTCGAATTCGGAGAAGAGCTCGGAGGTGTCAACGCCGAATTCGTTCCTGATGACTTCGTGGACCTGCTCGATGGAGAAGGGCGGGACGGCGTCCTGGAGGAGCCGGAGTTCGGTGATGTAGTCCTGTGGGAGCATGTCGGATCGGGTGCTGAGTGCCTGTCCGAGCTTGATGGCGGCCGGGCCGAGTTCCTGGAGGGCAAGGCGGAGACGCACGGGCATGGAGAGTCTGGCTTTGTCGGGGTCCGGGGGCCTCCTGCGGATGCCGCGCGGGAGGAAGCGCTCGAGGCCCTGGAAGATGAAGGCAAAGCCGAAGCGCGCGAGTATGCTGGTGATCTGTCCGATGCGCGTCGGCCAGATTTCAGCCCGCCGCATCCATCCGCTCACCGGGTCGGTGGCAGCCGGGTCGGTGGCAGCCGGGTCGGTGGCAGCCGGTTCAGGGGCAACGGGT
>JAUWOG010000658.1 GCA_030612305.1 Armatimonadota bacterium
CCTGGACTTGCCCGAAAGCCGTCTGCAGCAGGTCGAGATTCCGCTGCATCCCTTCCTCGGCTGTCTCGGCGTCTGCCCCGAGCGTGGCGAGACCCGCATGACGATGACCCCCGGCCGACACGGCGGCAACATGGACTGCCCGGTGGTCACCGCAGGCGCGACCGTCTTCTTCCCGGTATCCGTTCCCGGCGCGCTCCTTTGCATGGGGGACTGCCATGCCGCGCAGGGAGATGGCGAAATCTGCGGCATCGGCCTGGAGGTCAGTTGCCGCGTCCGCTTCACCGTGGACGTGGTTAAGGGCTGGGAGATCAAGTGGCCGCGCGTGGAGACCGACCAACATCTCATGGCCATCGGCAGTGTCCGCCCTCTGCGAGCTGCGTATGCCGCCGCCCATGTCGAACTGCTGGACTGGCTGGTGCGCGACTACGGCTTCGACAGCTTCGAAGCCTACCAGCTACTCTCCCAGGTCGGTCGCACTCAGGTCGGCAATGTCGTGGACCCGAATTACTCAGTCGTCGCACAGTTCCCCAGGTGCTACCTGCCCTGAGGCCGGCGCCGCCTCGACCTTGCCCTATTGCGTCCCTGCAAGCAGCTCATCAACCGCGCCCACCACCTCGGAGACGCCGATCGTGCCCAGGCAGTCATGCGCATCGCATGGCGGCATCGCCGAGAGGTAGTAACATGGCCGTCGCGGGCACTCATCGCTGGTCACGACCCGCGACGCCTCGGCCCAGGGCCGCCATTTGTTCGGGTTCGTCGGTCCGAATATGGCCACTACCGGCGTGCTGACGGCCGCCGCCAGGTGCATCGGACCGCTGTCATTGGTGACTGCGATCTCTGCGCCCCGCAGTATCTCGATTGTCTCCCGGATGCTCGTCTTCCCCGCCAGGTTGACGGCGCCGCCTCCGATCTTCTCTGCCACATCCTGCCCCAGTTCAGCTTCAAACCCCGCGCCCAGGACTATCACTCGCATCTCGTGTTGCTCAACCAGGTGCCTGCCCACTGATGCGAACCTCTCGGCCGCCCACCGCTTCACCGGCCAATTACTGCTGCTGCCCGGCGTCAGCACTCCATACCTCTCCCCCGGCGCTATCCCCTCTTCGCCAAGCATCTCGACGACGGCTGCGCTCGCCTCCGGGTCCTCCCACAGGCACAGCGAGGTGTCCTCCGTCTCAATGCCCACAGCCTCGAGTATCTCCAGGAAGCACAGCACCTCATGCCTGTCGGGATCACGCGGCGCTTTGTGGGTGAACAGACACCCCCGGCGCTTGCCCTCAGTGTCGAAGCCGGTGCGGATCGGCGCGCCGCTGAGGAAGCCCAGTATCGGGGTGAGCTTGTAGTAGAGGTCCAGATCAACAGCCAGGTCCGGCCGGCAACCGCGCACTGCGGACAACGCCTCCCGGACTACACGCGGGCCGGAGAGCATTATCTCCTTCATGCCCCCGAACCCCGTAACCTGCAGATTCACAATCCGGTCAATGAATGGCTGTCCGCGGAAGGCCTCGACACTGCGGGGGGTGCAGATGAGGGTGAGTGCCGCCTCGGGGTAGCGCTCCTTGAGTGCTCTGATCGCCGGTACCGCCAGCACTCCATCGCCCAGACAGCACAGCTTCGAGACCAGGATACTGCTCACCTCAAGCTGTGACAGTGGCGTGCGATAGCGCGCGCAGAAGAGCCTGCGCACCGCACCATACAGCAGCAGGCAACCCATGACCAGCCAGCCGAGCACGGCATCAAGTGATTTCCGGCAGACGTTCCTTGTCATGGCTGCGAGCTCACTGGCTCTCCTGAGGGGCCGCCCTCAGACCACGGTGCAGCCACCTGATCCGGAACAGGTCGCGCACCATTTTGGGGCCGTCAACCATCATGTTCACGCGCGTATCCGGCGAGTTAATCCAGCGCACAGGTATCTGAGCGATCTTCAGACCCAGCCTGCGTGATATGAAGAGCAGTTCCGCATCAAAGGCCCAGCCCGCAAGCTGCTGGTGCGGAAAGATACGCTCGATCGCCTCGCGCGTGAATGCCTTGAATCCGCACTGGCTGTCCGGAATCCCGGGCAGCAGCACCACGCGGTTGATAGCACTGAAAGCCAGCCCGCCGAACTGCCGGTACCACGGCTGCCGGAGTTCGATGACCGACCCCTTCATCTGCCGCGAAGCGATGGCAACATCCGCGCCCTCCTCGATGGCGGCCAACA
>JAUWOG010000361.1 GCA_030612305.1 Armatimonadota bacterium
GGGGGTCCCCAAGTGCCCGGCCCGCCGCGCTGGTCAGGCCGAGCCACGGCCTGACAAACAGTGTGGCCCGACAGTCTCCCCGAAAGCCCTTCGCCACAAAACGGCAACATCGCCACGATGCTCTTGGCTGCCTCCACGGCGATGCAACTCCGGGCATGGGGCGGCGGCATGCTCTGACTCCCCCTGTGCGCGAATAAAGCAGCAGCGTTTTCCAGCCCGACTCTCGGCCAGACTCGCACCCCTCGGCAGGTGCCTCGCTCTCCTGGAGCGAACTGTCAGGCCACACTCAGTCTCAGGAGGTGTCATCTCAATTGAGTCAACTCACCGCAGGCGTCGCAGCCGTGGACATCACCCCGCCGGTCGCAATTGACCTGTGCGGCTTCGGAAACAGGGAGGGTCCCAGCACCGGCGTACATGACGAGCTCTATGCCAAGGCGCTCTATCTGTGCAACGGCGGCCAGGCGCTTGTCATCACCTGCGATCTGGTGGGCCTCGACTACGACTCCAACCGGCAGGTGCGCGAGGGCATTGCCGAGGCCACTGACATCAGCCCCGACGAAATCATGATCGGTTGCAGTCATACTCACTCCGGCCCGGGCACACCTTGCCTCCCGACACTTGGTCAGAGCGACGATGATTACATGGAGGTCCTCGTCGGGCGTCTGGTCAGCGCGGGCCGGCTTGCCTGCAGCCGCGCGCAGCCCGCCTCGGCCGGACACAACCACGAGCAGGTAGCCGTCGGCATCAACCGCCGACAGGTCTCCTGGGCCACCGAACCCGGCGACGGTTCCCCACTCGGCGTGCACGTGGATCATGTTGATGTCCTCGCCATCAACTCCACTGACGGGCCACTCGCTCGCCTCTTCATCCATCCCGCCCACGGTGTCACCCTTGGTGGCGACAACCTCCTCATCTCTGCAGACTGGATGGGTTACGCCCAGCGCTTCATCGAGCAGCGAGAGCCGGGCGCGGTCGCACTCTTCGGCCAGGGCTGCTGCGGCAACATCAACAGCCACCCGCGCGGAACCTTCGACATCGCCGAAGCTCAGGGCCGGGCCATGGCTGGCGCGGTCCTCAAGGCCTCCGAGCTGACCCAGATGAGCGATGATGTACCCATCGGCGCCGCCCGCGAGCAGTTCCGCCTCCCGTGCGACGACCCGCCCTCGGTTGAGGACGCTCAGGCCATACTCAAAGAACACCAAGCCAATTGGGAAGAGAGTAAACGCGACCAGCAATACGGCGGGCCGGTACTTTGCGAAGGCATGGTCAAATGGGCGCGATGGCTCCTCGAGATGTCCGAGCAGCAGGCCACCGGCCTGGCCATAGATTACGAGGCGCAGGCCTTCAGGATCGGCGACCTCGCCATCGTCGGCCTCCCCGGCGAAGTATTCTGCGAATACGCCATCAACATTGCCGCACGTTCGCCCTTTGAGCAGACGGCGGTTATGGCTTATACTAATGGTAACCCGGGCTACATCCCGACCGCAGCGGCCTATGAGCACGGCGGCTATGAGGTGGACGGCGCTTACCGCTTCTATTGCGGCGGCTACACCATGATAACGCCGGAGTCAGAGCGCCTCATCATGGATGCTGTTGAGCGGCTGCTCAAACGTCTCGCTGCGCCGGGAACACAATAGCCTGTCCCGGACGTTTATCTTGACACAAAAGCCTTGGCCGCCTGTCGCCAGGGGCGGCACAGCCATGTGGGAGGTCGTTCATAGATGCCCAGATACTGCAACATGCTTGCAATCATACTCGTCGCCTGTCTGCTTGCTCTCGGCTCGGGCTGTACGCTCCTGCCGCTCATTGACCCTCACGGGCACGAGGACCAGGCCGGGGACGACGAGCACGCGGAACAGGCCGAGGAACCGCCGCCACCACCGACAGAAGAAGACATGGACCTGGCCGGGCATCCGCCTGAAGTCCGTGAGGCCATCAAGAAGACGACCGTGGCTGAGGCCATGGAGATGTTCAATCAGCCCGGTGAAGACGCCGCGCCGGATGCCGTGGCCATAGTCAGCTACGTTTACAAGAAGGCCGGCAAAGCCGACCGCAAGCGCCTCGAGGACGTCACCGTCGAGCGCCTCAAGAACGCCAACGAGCCCGCGGTTCGCAAGAGCGCCATCGCACTGCTGGCGGGCTTTGACAATTCCCACATGGACCTGCGCATGAAAGTTGCCCGGTCGGACCCGGACCCAAGCGTCAGACTCGCAGCCGTCGGCGGCCTCAGACAGGATGGTATGGCAGCGCGCGCCGTGCTCAAGGAGCTCACCAACGACACCGACGGCACAGTCAGGCAGGCCGCCCAGGACCAGTTGACTAACCTGATGAGCGCCGGCGGTGACGAGGGCCTCAAGGCTCTCGTGCAGGACCTTGGCGTCTATAAGAACGATGCCTCCGCGCTCGCCTCCATTTCCCTCGTGGTGAAGGGCGAGCAGTCCTTGCCCTATCTCATTGACGCCGCACTCAATGACCCCAACGACCACCGCCGCGCCGCCGCAACTACGTGCATAGCCATGATCTGCGCCGGAAACAACCCCAGCCTCGACAAATTCGCACAACGAGCGCAGGCCACCCGACATATCGAGCGGACGCCGGTTCCCGCAAAGCTCAAAGGTCTCGACCCGATGCTGAAGGTACTCGCCGGCGACTCCTACGCGCCTGCGCGGGAGGCTGCCGCTCAGGGCCTCGGCTATCTCGGCTCTGAGAAGGCCGCACCGGTACTCGCCGAGGCCCTTTCTGACCCGGACACCCATGTCCGTCGCAGAGCCGCCGCGGCCCTCGAGACGATACCCGCCGGCGCGGTCGCAAAGCAACTGGCAGACGCGGCGAAAAACGATCGGGAAGCAATCGTGCGTTCGTACGCCGTCAGAGCACTCGGCACTATCGGGGCGACGCCTCTTGTCATCTCCGCACTCGCCAGGGCCACCGAGGACACCGACGCCAAAGTCCGGCAGAACGCCGCCGACGAACTCGGAGGTCTCCAGGCCGACGAGACCCTCGAACCTCTCGTCAAGCTCTTCAACGATCCGGATGAAGACGTTCGCTGGGCGGCCGTCCGCGCCGTCGGCGACCTCCAAGACAAACGAGCAACCCCATATCTCGTCGAAGCTCTCCGGGACGAGGTCCCCCAGGTCTCCAATGCGGCCGAACGAGGTCTGCAGAAGCTCGGCATCGGCAAGCGCAAGGGCATCGGCTTCGACCGCGAGACACCTCCCGACCAATAGCCGCAACCAGCCTCTCCTCATGCAGTGACAGAGCCGCAGTCTCCTTCAGACTGCGGCTCCCGCTTTGGTCCTGCATTCCGTGCCCTACGCCGCCTCCAGCACGTCCCGGAACACGCGTAACACCCGTAGGTCGGGCTTATGAGGATGCGACAGCATCCTCCGCCCGCCTCCGTTCCCAATTCCCCCGCCAATAATGCGCACCTAGTGTCCTGTCCCAGAGATAACTTCACATAGTCTGAATAGCTCACCAAACCTGCGGCTCGGCCTTGGCTTTGAGCTTGACGCATCATCTATCAATGGGTGGCTCGGCGTCCCAAGAGATGGGTGGCTCGGCCTGAGCTTTCGGCCTCATCGAAAGCTCAGGTGGCAATTGAACAAGCTCTGCTTGTTCAATTGTCAGCTTCCAACCCGAGTCTTCCGCCCCCGAGTCCGTTCGCCTCAACTTCTCCAATTGGACATCTCAAACTTGTTGTCGTGGGAAACCAAAGCCCTCCAATAAACGAACATACCTGCGGGACACGACACTAGTGCATCGTCTGCCCGCCGTCAACATTCAGCGCCTGGCCGGTGATGTACGCCGCCTCATCGCTGCACAGAAACACCAGCGTATTGCCCACATCCTCATACGTGCAGCCCCGTTTCAGCGGCACCTTATCAACATACATCTGCCGCACTTCCTCCTCCGTCTTGCCCCACCGCTCGGCGTATTGCGCATAGAGACTGTTGACCCACAGCGGCGAATCCAGCAGATTCCCCGGGCAGATGGCATTGACGCGGATATTGTACTCGGCCAACT
>JAUWOG010000210.1 GCA_030612305.1 Armatimonadota bacterium
TCATCATCGGGCCTGAAGAGGGCGAGGAGGTGCTGCTGTCGGCCGGTTTCTCATGTGGCCGCTGCGGCCGCAGCATCCAGGAGCCGACCCATGCCACGTTCTCATTCAACAGCCCGCGCGGGATGTGTCCCAACTGCAACGGTTTGGGGAGTGAGCGCCGGCTGATGCCCGAGCTTCTGTTGACGGCCGCGGGCCGCTCCCTGGACGACGGCGCAATCGAGCTGCTGCCCTCGCTGAGAGAGGCCAAGCGCCGCCACTGGTACGAGGGCGCGGCCGCCCACTATGGCTTCCCGCTGCAGCCACCCCTGAGAGACCTGACCGAGGAGCAGAAACGGCATCTCTTCCACGGCTCCGAGGGCGAGAAGATTGAGTTCTACTACAAGCACCCGCGTCATGGTTGGGAATGGCGCCATGCTGACGAGTGGCCGGGGGTCATCGCGCTGCTGATGGAGCGCTATCGGGGTTTCAGCTCGCGGTTCGCCCGCCGGCGCTACGAGCAGGCAATGCGCATCAGCACCTGTCCGGTCTGCAGCGGCTTGCGGCTGAACTCTGAGGCGTTGGCCTTCACCATCGGTGGGCGCAACATCGCCGAAGTGACGGCCATGACGATCGGTGAGGCGCATGAGTTCTTCGCGGGGCTGGCGTTGACCGATGCCGAGGCGCTCATCGCCGAGGACGCGCTCAAGGAGATTACCGGGCGGCTGGATTTCCTCGTCAAGGTCGGTCTGCACTACCTGACGCTGGACCGGAAGGCGCCGACATTGGCGGGCGGAGAAGCCCAGCGAGTCCGCCTCGCGACGCAGGTCGGCAGCGGCCTCGTGGATTGCATCTACGTCCTGGACGAGCCCAGTATCGGCCTCCATCATCGCGACCAGGGCAAGCTGCTGGACACGCTGAGGCAGCTCCGCGACCTCGACAACACCATAATAGTCGTCGAGCATGACGAGCAGACGATGCTGGCGGCCGACCGGATTGTTGACTTCGGCCCGGGGGCCGGTACGGAGGGCGGTCGCATCGTCGCCGCCGGCACGCCGAAGCAGATCGCGGGCAATGCCGCGTCGCTGACGGGTCAGTACCTCAGCGGGCGGCGACAGATCCCTCTCCGCACGAAAACTCGCAGCGGCAACGGGGAGTATCTCACCGTCAAAGGCGCGCGGCATAATAATCTCGCCGGCATTGACGTGCCCTTCCCGCTTGGGCGGTTTATCTGTGTCACGGGGGTCTCCGGCTCCGGCAAGAGCTCGCTGGTCGCAGATACCCTCTACCCGGCCCTCGCCAACAGACTGCATAGCGCCCAGTTGTCCGAGGGCGCTTATGATGGCATCGCAGGCATAGACGGCGTTGACAAGGTCATCATGATTGACCAGGACCCGATCGGGCGCACGCCACGCAGCACCGCCGCGACCTACACGAAGCTGCTGGACCAGATTCGCGCGCTCTACGCGCAGATACCGGAGAGCCGCCAGCGGGGATACCGGCCGGGGCGGTTCAGCTTCAACGTCAAGGAAGGCCGCTGCGCTGCCTGCGAGGGGCACGGCTACACCAAGCTCGAAGCCGATTTCATGGCCGATGTCTGGGTCGAATGCGACCAGTGCAAGGGGAAGCGCTTTGACCGCGAGACGCTGGATATCCGCTACCGGGGAAAGAACATCGCCCAGGTGCTGGAGATGCCAGTGGCCGAGGCGCTGGAGCATTTTCAGAATCAGCCGAAAATCAAGCGTATCCTGCAGACGCTGGATGACGTCGGCCTGGGCTATCTGAAGCTGGGACAGCCGGCTACGACGCTGTCGGGCGGGGAGGCCCAGCGCGTCAAACTCGCGAGGCAACTGGCTCGCCCCAAGTCGGGCAAGGCGCTCTACATCCTCGACGAGCCGACCACCGGCATGCACTTCGAGGACGTGCGGCAGCTTCTCGAGGTGCTGCATCGCTTTGTGGATGAGGGCAACACAGTCATCGTCGTCGAGCACCATCCGCACGTGATCCGCACCGCCGACTACGTGCTGGACCTGGGCCCGGAGGGTGGTGCCGCCGGCGGCCGCCTCATCGCCCGCGGTACTCCGCAGCAGATCGCCACACGGAAGCGGTCGCATACCGGGGCGATGCTCAGAGAGATGTTTGACGGGCGCGCGGAATTGGAGATTCCAAGTGTCCGTCGGCGGCCGTCATATCAGACGGATGACATCACTGTGACCGGCGCGTGCCAGCACAATCTCAAGAACATCCACGCGAACATTCCCCGGCATCGCTTGACTGCCTTCTCCGGTGTCTCGGGCTCCGGCAAGACCTCGCTGGCGGTTGACACCATCTACGCAGAGGGTCAGCGGCGCTACGTATCATCGCTCTCCTCGTATGCGCGCCAGTTCGTCAGACAGATGGAGAAGCCGAAGGTGGACCGAGTGACCGGACTGTCGCCCGCAATCAGCATTGACCATGCCAACCGCGGGCATACGCCGCGCTCGACGGTGGGCACGGTCACACAGATATATGACTACCTGCGCGTCCTGATGGCGCGCGTCGGAGCGCCGCACTGCCCGTCGTGTGGAGCACAAGTCGGCGCGCAGACTGTCGAGCAGATAGTTGACCGGATGCTGGGTGGCTTCCCGGGTCGGCGGGTGATGCTCTGCGCGCCTCTGCACCGGGCGCCAAACCAGGACTATAGCACCCAGCTGGAGCGCGCCCAACGCGACGGCTGGCACCGCTTCCGCCTCGACGGTCAGGTACACTCACTTCCGTATGAGGAGGCGATAGACTCCCGGCGCAGACACCGCGTCGAGATCGTCGTAGATCGCATCACGATTGCGCCGCGCAGCCGCTCGCGCCTGGCGGAAGCCATCGAGGCGGCGTTCGCAATATCAGGCCAGGATGTCGTCATCGTCACCGAGGAGCAAGAGACAGCCTCCTTCTCGCGGCTCTTCGCCTGTCACGAGTGCGGCGAAAGCTACGAGCCGATTACGCCGCGCAGCTTCTCCTTCAACCATCCCGACGGCTGGTGTGAGATGTGCGAGGGGCTGGGGACTCAGGCCGGCATTGACCTGGACATACTGGTGCCCGATGGAAGCAAATCGCTTCGCGAAGGCGCAGTCAAGGTCTGGGGCCCGCTACAGGAGGGGACCTTGGTGGGAGGAGCCTTGGTGGGAGGGGCCTTGCTGGCGGAGTTCATCGCGGCGCTGGCCGACCTCGCGGGCTTCGATCTCGACTGCGCGTGGCAGGAGCTTTCCGACCGCCAACGCCATATCATCATCTACGGAGCCGATGAGCCGATTTCGGTGCGCGCCGGACTGGAGTTCCACTACGAGGGCCTCGTTCCTGCCATCGAGGAGGGCCGCGCTGCGAGTCGTCAGTTCCGCCACAACTTCGGCCAGCTTCTGCGCGACCTTCCCTGTCCGGTTTGTGGGGGCGTGCGCGTGCGTCCCGAGGCGGCCGCGGTGCAGTTCCGCGGGCATACCGTCGGCGAAATCTGTACCTGGCCGCTGCAGCAGGTGCGTGAGTTCTTCGACGACCTGCAGCTTGACGGGATCGAGAAGCCGCGTGCCGATGACATCGTGCGGGAGATCCGCAAGCGCCTGAGGTTCCTCGTGGATGTGGGGCTGGAGTACCTGACACTGGACCGGAATGCGCCGACGCTGTCCGGCGGCGAGGCGCAGCGCGTGAAGCTTGCCGCCCAGCTTGGAGCCGATCTGACCGGAGTCCTCTACGTTCTGGATGAGCCGACCGTCGGCGTGCACCCGCGTGACAATGAGCGGATGCTCAAGGCCCTCAAATCGCTGCGTGACGAGGGCAATACCGTCATCATCGTCGAGCACGATCCGCAGACACTGCGGGCAGCCGACTACCTGATAGACTTCGGTCCGGAGGCGGGGCGTCACGGCGGCGAGATCGTCGCGAGCGGGAGTCAGGCCGGTCTCGCCCGCTCGAAGCGCTCGCTGACGGGACAGCTTCTCGCCGGCAAGCTCAGCATCCCCGTCCCGGAGCCGCGACGCCCGTTGGCCGGCGGCGGCACTGCGGAGAGAGCCGGCCGGCCGGGCTGGCTGACGATACTCGGCGCGCGCCAGAATAACCTCAAGAACATTGATGTCAGCATCCCGCTTGGCGTGCTGACAGTCATCACCGGCCCCTCCGGGTCCGGCAAGAGCACGCTCATCAGCGATATCCTCTACCCGGAGCTCATGTTCCGCCTGCAGCCGGATTCGTCTCAGGCCACGCCCGGCCTCCACCGCGACATCATCGGCGCGGAGGCCATAGGCAAGGTCGTCAACGTGGACCAGAGCCCGATCGGGAGGACACCGCGCTCCAACCCGGCTACATACGTCGGCGTGTTTGATGAGATGCGGCGACTGTATGCGACCTTGCCGCTGGCTCGCATGCGTGGATACACGCCGGGGCGCTTCAGCTTCAACCGCACCGGCGGCCGCTGTGAGACCTGCGAGGGCATGGGCAGCGTGTATGTCCCGATGCACTTCCTGCCGGATGTGTGGGTGCCTTGTGAGGAGTGTCAGGGCAAACGCTACGACCCGCAGACCCTTGAGGTGCAATACCAGGGCCACAGCATCGGCGACGTGCTGGAGATGACCGTCGAGCAGGCGATGGAGGTGTTCGCGGCCTTCCCGAGGATCATGCGGCGGCTACGCGTGCTGCGCGATGTCGGCCTGGGCTATGTGCCTCTCGGCCAGGCCGCGCCGACACTCTCCGGCGGTGAGGCCCAGCGTGTCAAGCTGGCTGCGGAACTCGGCCGCTCGAGCCGCGGACATACGCTCTATCTGCTCGATGAGCCGACTACCGGCCTTCATGCAGCCGACATCCAGAAGCTGCTTGCCGTTATCAACTCGCTCGTGGATCGCGGCGACACCGTGCTGGTCATCGAGCACAACATGGATGTGATCAAGGGCGCCGATTACGTCATTGACCTCGGGCCCGGCGGCGGAGCGGACGGTGGGCGCGTAGTTGCTCGCGGCAGGCCGGAGGAGGTCGCGAGTCGCAAGCGCTCCGCCACGGCCCCCTATCTGCGCAAAGCTCTGCAGGATGCCGCACGTGTCCCGCGCGAGCAGTTATACGCGGTCGAGCAGGCACCGGTTCAGGAGGCCGCGCCCGTGCCTGGAATCAAGCACCAGGCAGCGCCATGGGAGGCCGACGGGCGCAAGTGGCACACCGAGCAGATTACGACTCCTGACGGAGCTCGTCCCAGTTGGCCTGTGCCGACGCTGGAGGCGCTCATCAGCGTCATGGAGAAGATG
>JAUWOG010000407.1 GCA_030612305.1 Armatimonadota bacterium
ACCTCGGCGCAAGCGCCACACTCCGTACAGGCCTTGCGATCTATGATGATGGCGTCCTCGCCGCGAGACAAAGCGCCTTCCGGACAAGCCTCGATGCAGCGGCCACACCCGATACAGTTGGCGACATAGTATGCCAGCACAGGTGTGTCGCCCTGTGTCTCCGGATTGTGACACCACTGGCAACACAAAGGGCAGCCCTTGAGGAAGACTGTTGTCCTGATGCCGGGGCCGTCGTGTATGGCGAACTTCTTGATGTCTGTGATAGGGCCTGTGATGCCGGTCAAACGCGCGGACTGTGCTCTCAGTATTGTCTGTGTCTGGCTGGTAGGCATTCGGGCTATTCTAACTTCATTCGGGAGGCGTGTCAACAGAGCGGAGTTGGACCGCTGAGAACGCGGCTTGCCGCCTTCTCACCTCAGCGCGACAGACTGCGCCACGCTCAGGCCGAGTCACGCGAGGACAAAGATGTGTGGCATCAGCGCAGGCCGAGAAGAGAAGTGTCGCTGCGGTGGACCAGGTCGGCAGCCTCGTCAAGGCTGATGGATATGCCCTCGCGCTGCAAGGTGACCTGCTCGCCCTCCTTGAGATCGGCGATGATATTCTCCCCCTCGCGGCGCGTCTCGCAGCCGCTCACTGTGACCGCAGCGCCCGCAAATGGGTCCTTGAGGCGGAGTTGGCGGTCAACCCCGGCGATGATCCGGACCCAGACCGTCTCGCCGTCGCGGCGGATGGCTGAGGCCCTGAATGCGCCCTCGGTCACAAGGTCGCGGAAGGCGACGTCATGCCAGTGCTCCGGGACGGCCGGGAATATGCGCACTACGTCGTTGAAGCCCTGGACAAGCATGTCGCACATCCCCTGGGTGACGCCGCAAGTGCATTCCATGGTGAAGGGAGCGAGGCCCTCCTCGTCTTCGGGGAGGCAGAAGCCGGTCGCGCCGCTGCGCTTGAAGTCGCGGTTGAAGTAGAGGCCGTTGGCGCGGATCCAGTGCTCGGCATATTGGAGCAAGCTGTCGTAGGCCCATCCGGCGCGGCCCAGCACGGCGGCGAAACTGACAAGCTGCGCGTAGGTGTGTCCCGCCCACAGGTACTGGCCCAGGGAGAAGAACTGCGTGACGCTGGCGGCGATGATCCGGCGCGTACGCTCGTCGCCGTCTATGGTCAGGTCCATCGCCGGATGAATCGCCATGAGCTGGCTGGGATGGCGGTGAGATTCATCGAGCGGGTGATCCTGCCACAGGCACAGTACATCCTCGTCGGTGAGATGATACGGCATGACGCCATCATGCACCGTCTGCGCGGCGCCGGTCAGTTCGTCGAGGCCAAGGGCCTGCTCGAACTCGATGAGCCAGTCACAGGTGCGGCGGATCAGGGCGATGTCCATGTTGGGGTCGGCGCACCACGCCTCCGCCGCGTCGCTTCTGTATTCCGGACTGTTGGAGAGCGGGATGTGGAGGTAGCCGTCATCGCCCGGTTCCAGATTGGCCTCGTAGAACTTCCAGAAATCCACCATCAGCGGATAGCCTATCTCGCGCAGCCATGTAGTGTCCATCGTGTAGCGCCAGCGGAGCCAGACGAGCCATGCCAGCCATCCGGTGTGGCCCCATCCGAACTTGACCGCACCCCAGTGGAGGGAGACGTTCGTATGGTAGCCGGGGTAGTTTGCACACGGCCAGAACGTGCCCTCGGTGCCGAAGAAGTCGCGCGTGAAGTCGCGGGCAGCCGGCATCACATCAAACATGTAGTCGCACCAGGTATCGAGCAGGTCAATGTGACCGGTTGCACCGGCGGGCCAGAAGATCTCCTGAACGTTCATATCGTTGTGGTAGTCGCCATGCCAGGGCGGGGAGATGCCGTCCATTGCCCAGACTCCCTGCAGGCCGGGTGGCAGATGCCCGCGGCGAGAGGACGCGGCGAGCAGGTAGATGCCAAAGTACCAGAGGAACTCGAAGCGCTGCTCGGGCAAATAGACGGCAGAGGCGGCCCAGAACTCGCGCCATGAGGCGAGATGCTCCTCCGCGAGCGCATCAAAACCCGTCTCAGCGGCCTCAGACCACAGGTCGCGGGCCTGTGCCCGAGCTACATCCGGGCTGTCGGCGATGGCTACGGCGAAGAAGAAGTCCGGCCCAGCCGTGTTGAAGGCCACGGCGTAGCAGGGCCCTTCGGGAATCTCCTGGACCATGAGACGGAGGTCGCCCTCTTCGCTGAAGGTCGCATCGGGATGCCCGAGTTCCTGCAACTCCTCGGCCGTCTCAACCATGGGGACGAGCCGGAGACCGGCGCCGGCGGGGAGGTTGTCAACACGGAGGCAGAAGACATCGCGGTCATGGTGGACGAAGGCGCGCATCTCGTGCTCGGCACCGGCAGTGCGCAGGGAGCCGGAGACAGTGGCAGTGTCGAGGTCGAGGGAGCAGAGGTACTCGTCGGCCTCGCCGAGGTCGAGTTCCACGCGGCCGATGTAGAGCTTCGTCGGGGCGTGAGGACTGCCCGGGTAGTCGGTTACCGCCACCGCCTCCTCAAGCTCCTTGAAGCGGCCCTCGGCGACGGCGCGACGCAGCCCGGCGTAGTTATAGTCGGGATGGTCGGCAAGCTCGCGGTTGTTGCGCAGATCCCAGAGATCGGCATGGTCGAGCGTGAAGGCGAGGGGGTCGCCATCGCCCCAGACCATGACCCCGAGCGTGCCGTTGCCCAGGGGGAAGCCGTCGCGCCACTCGGTCGGGGCTTTCTGATGAGTGAGCTTGTGCCATGAGCTTGCGTCACGGGCGGGTGCATCCGGTGTTGTGCGCGTCATGTTGCCCTGTCTCCTGTTCGGCAGTTGGAAAGCGATGGAAGTCAGCGTCGGGCTGAGCAGAGGACCGCCTCGTAGCTGTCGCCGATGCCGTAGTCGTAGATGGCGAAGCGGCGGGCCTCACTCACCGGCCCGTAACGCTCCTCCAACTCGTCGGGTGGCAGGTCGGCCTGCAGATAGAGGTCGTAGTTGGCGGCGCCCCTGATCCAGCCGGCACCGTTGATGCCACGGAGCAGCAGCGATGAGGAGCCGTCGGGAGTCTCGACACGCGCACCGGCAAAACGGCAGGCGAAGTCGGCCAGTTCGCCCTCATCATTGACGCGACCGGTGGCGAACGGCTGGCAGATGTCGTTGTCAATGCGGCCGCGCTCGTAGGCGACCGGAATGCCGCGCCCGAGCAGCCCGGTCTCCCTCAGGCGGAGCAGTGTCGTCTGCTCCGAGGCGGCCTGGGAACTGATCACCGCGTACATGGAGCTGCGACCGGAATTGAAGATGCGGATGTGGCGTGGGGCATGACGGGCCGTAGGGATATTGCCGGAGACGGTGATGGTGTTTTCGGCGCGGTCGAGTTCCACGATTTCGCCACGCAGGATGCCTGCCTCGCCGGCACCGGGCAAATCGCCGAAGCTGACGTCGCGGACCACCTTGCCGCCCGCAGTCGTGCGGACCTCGATGCCGATATTGCGCTGCCGGCCGCGGCTGATCCCGTCATCGTCCGATGGTGCGTAGATGATGATCTCGTCGGTCGCACCTGCCCGCTGGACGGTGACCGTGAGCGGCCATTCGCCGCTGGCGGTGACATTCCGAATGCGCGACGGGCCCTCGGCGCGGTATGGCTCCAGGATGGTGAGAAAGCGCGGCTGCAGACCCTCCTCGCCTTCGTTGCGCACGAACACGTAGGGA
>JAUWOG010000725.1 GCA_030612305.1 Armatimonadota bacterium
TGCTCGAAGTGTGCGAAGCGACCTTCTCGACGACCTCCTATGCCGCCGAGGCCTTCCCCTGCCGGACGCTTCTCATCGGCTACGCCTTCTTGGACACGCCGGTAACCTACGCGCCGAACACGATCTGGAGCAAGCCGGTTATTGAGGACTACGGGCGAGATATGCCCCTCTTTGACACCGCCGCGCCCGGTTGGCAGACGATAGCCGGCGTTGTCCGCACACTCGCCGAGGCGGGCCGGGGCAAATGGATGGTCGAGTTCCCCACTGTCATTGACCCCACGGATATGCTCTCAGGCCTGCGCGGGAACCAGAAGCTCTGCACGGACATGATTGACCGTCCCGACGCTGTCCACAGGGCACTCGACTACCTGACGGGGATATGGATGCGCGCTTACGCTGAATTGGGGGCGATACTGCGCGTGGATGAGCTGGGCTCCACCGGCTGGCTGCCGCTGTGGTCCCCCGGCATGTCAACAACCATCCAGTGCGATTTTTCCTGCCTCATCAGCCGCGAGATGTTCGAGCGTTTCGTCATCCCTGAGTTGCTGACGCGCGCCCGCTGGCTGCACGATTGCCTCTACCACCTCGACGGGCCGGACGCCGTCCATCACCTCGATGCCCTGCTGCAGATCCCGGAGATCAAAGGCATCCAGTGGGTGCCTGGCAGCGGCGCGCCTCCGTGCCTCGAGTGGCTCCCGCTGCTGCGCCGCATCCAGGACGCCGGCAAGCTCCTTCCCATCCGCCTCCCCGCCGCCGATGTCGAGAGGGCCCTACCCGAACTCAAGCCCGAGGGCCTCTTCCTTGTCACCAGTTGCACTTCTGTCGCCGAGGCCGACGCCCTCGTTGCCATGGCCGAGAGGCTGACTTCCTCACACCACTAGCGCACCAGCGCCTCGAAGTCAGCCGCCTGACCCGCCGGCAGCACCACGCCGTAGTTCCGCCTTCACCTGCGCTTACTGTTCGGTATTGAGCCGGAACGTCATCGCCTCAATCTGCTGATCCACCGAACCGTCGTAGGCGTTGTCGCTGCCGCGATGATAGACGCAGAAGATGCGCCCGTCGGGGAGTTGTGCCGCGCGCGGATAGTAGCCCGTCCCGCCTATCCCCAGATCGTGCCACGTTTTCCCCTCGTCCGCGGTCCAGGAGATGCCGCTGGTAGCCAGATGCAGGGCGACACCCTCCGGCGTGGCAAGCACCTCCGGATGGCCACTGTGCGGAAACGGTGCCGGCCCGGAGGCCTCGATGGCAAACGTATCACCCTCAGGTCGCAGCAGGGCCTGGTAGCGCCCACTCGGTTTGCTCATGCGGATTACGCAGAGAAGCTTGCCGTTGGGCAGTTCCGCGAAGTGAATTTCCTCGGTCGGCTTCACGCCTTCTTCTTCCGGAAGCGCATGGATCGGCTCACTCCAATGGTGCCCGCCGTCATCCGAAATCATTATGCCGGCACGCAGAGCTCCTGCCAGACCGCCCCGCGTCCAGGTCGCCGCGTCGAGCGCAGCGAAGCCCCCGCTCATCACCAGCCGGCCGTCGCGCAGCAGATGCAGGCGCTTGGGAAATGCCATGATGCCATCGGTCGGGATGAACGGTTCCGGTGTGCTCCACGTCTGCGCCAGGTCAGAGGAGAACTGCACGTAGCCGGTCTGGGGCACGTCGTAGAACGGTAGATATTGCCCCCAGACACCTCTGACAATCGTTCCGTCCGGCAGCGCCAACTCCGGCTGGCAGCTACAGCCATTCATCGGCGTGTGAAAGGGCTCGGCAGCGACTTGCTCCCAACTCTCGCCGCCGTCCTT
>JAUWOG010000494.1 GCA_030612305.1 Armatimonadota bacterium
AGATACTGGTGCTACCGTACCAGTTGTTTGTGATGGCTACCGAGGCGCCGGGCGTGAGCGCTGAAGAGAAGTGGGCAACGGCTTTCGTACTGGTGGCGCTGGTTGTGAGTCTCAACGTGGCGGCGATTGTTATCAGAGCGCGTCTGCGCAGAGCACATAGGTGGTGAGAGTGTTGTCCGAAGAAGCGGCCCGGCCGTGGGAGCAGGATGAAAGAGCCGTCCCGCCGCCGGCGGAATTGATAGCAAGGCCGCCGGGCGAGATCCGGATGGAGGCCCGCGACCTTGACATGTACTACGGCGATTTCCAGGCGCTGAAGGGTGTAAACATTGCGGTGCCGGCCCAGCAGATCACGGCACTGATCGGGCCGTCGGGGTGCGGCAAGTCGTCATTCTTGCGCTGTCTGAACCGGATGAATGACACAATGGAGGGCACGCGTATCGAGGGGCTCGTGCAGCTTGACGGCGAGGACATCTACGCGAAGGGAGTGGATGTCGTGGAACTGCGGAAGCGCGTGGGCATGGTATTTCAGACGCCAAATCCGTTCCCGATGTCCATCTACGACAACATCGCATACGGGCCGCGATTGCACGGACACACTGACCGGGAAGGCCTCGACGAGGTCGTAGAGCAAAGTCTCAGACAGGCTGCGCTATGGGACGAGGTGAAGGACAAGTTGAGGCAATCAGCCTTCGGACTCTCCGGGGGCCAGCAGCAGCGGCTCTGCATTGCGCGGGTCCTGGCGGTGGCACCCGAGGTGCTGCTGATGGATGAGCCATGCAGGGCGCTGGACCCGACGGCCACATTCCGGATTGAAGAGTTGATGCTGGAACTGATGGCAAACTATACTATAGTCATCGTGACTCACAACATGTACCAGGCCTCGAGGGTGTCGCAGCACACAGGCTTCTTCATGCTGGGAGAAATGATCGAGTTCGGACCGACAGTGGATATCTTCGAAAACCCCCGGGACCGGCGCACCGACGACTATGTGCGCGGGAGGTTCGGTTAGGAGAACCGCGAGCATGCTACGCAGTCGCCAGGCGTTTGATGAACAGTTGACGCAGTTGCACCAGCGTTTGCTTCAGATGGGCTCTTTTGTTGAGGCGATGCTTGAGAAATCAATGCGATCACTCACCCAGCAGGATGTCAATCTGGCCCGCGAAGTCATTTGTGCCGATGACATCGCCGACGAAATGGACCTCGATATCGAGATGCACTGCATGAGACTGCTGGCCCTGCAGCAGCCGATGTCCAAGGACCTGCGGCTCATCGGCACCGTGATGAAGGTCATCGCCGATGTGGAGCGGATTGGGGACTACTCGGTGGACATCGCCCGGACCGCAATCAAGCTGGCCGGCCGGGAGTACTTCAAGCCGCTCGTGGACATCCCCCACATGGGGGAGATTGTGTGTGCGATGCTGCGCCGCGCACTTGAGGCACTAGTTGCCAACGATTTGGAGATTGTGACCGAGGTCATCGAGCGCGACGACGAGGTTGACAAGATGTGGTATGACCTGCTTGATGAACTCGAGGTGATTATGCAGGAGCGGCCTGAGACGGTGCCACAGGCGGTCTCGTTGCTGCTCGTTGCACGCTACCTGGAGCGAGTGGCCGATCACACGGTGAACGTCGCCGAGCGCGTCGCCTACATGGTAACCGGGGAGTTCAAGGCGTTGGCCCCCACTCACCGTTCGGACTACCAGTTGCCTGACGAAAACCCGACTGGCTAGAGGCCCGGCCGAGATGCGGCTTCCCGGGGGCCGCATGGGCCAGTGCCACCTGGCGTTACCAGCACGCCTCGCCCCTTGCTACACCTGTTTCCGCAGACCGTTGTCCAGCCCTCGCTGGCTTTGCGCTGCAGGCGAGCAATGGCCGGTACATCCAGCAACTCATCTCTGCGTATGGCACGATAGGCCTCACGCATCTGCTCTTCCGGGGGCTTTTGCATGCCCACGAGGACGCGGCAGCAGCCTTGGTCCATGCCTGCGAAGCGTTCCGCCAGGTCAGCCAGATGCCCCCATCCTCGCAGATTGAAGTAGCCAACACAGAAGTCAGCCGCCACTGCGTCTTCCATGACCCCGTGGAGAGCATCCATGAGCCTGAGCTCGATGTTGTCGTAGATGTTGGGCAAGGGGGGCCTCCATCGAAACAGGTTTGTACAGGTCGCACGGTTGTCCGTATGCACAAGCGCAATGCGATATGCTGCAAGCCTCTGGTGTGCGCGATAGTGGTTGCAGTGTTGGCATTGCTTCCCCATACGTTATGGACAATCCTTCCTCGCATGACCGACTATTGATGATCACGTTGGTGGTATGTGCAAGGTACGGCAAGGAGGTATGCGGCAAGGGAATGGGGAAAGCGTAAGCAATGCTCGAGAGGTTGTCGTAGTGCAAGCAGGGCAAGTGGTGACAATACCGGATATTACGTTCCCATTGGAAGGCCCGCGAGTGGGGGTTTGGGGCCATTTCTGGGAACCTACTCCGGCCTATAGACCCACTTTCCACTGCTTATAGGCACACTTTCGGGGTCTCAGAGGCAAGGAGGCAGGAAAGTGAGCCTAGTTGCAAGCTTATGGCCTCACTTTTCAGCCGATTTCGGCAATCCCAGAAATCGGCTCTCTCCAAGCCAAAACTGTGTCCATAAACCTGCTTATGGGCCGCCCGCTAGTTCACCATCCGACAACGCCACCAACAAAGGAGCGTTGTCAGATGAAGATCCAACCGCTGTACGCAGAGTTCCTCACGTACCTCGCCGTGGAGCGCAACTGCAGTCCCCTGACTATCGAGGCCTATCAGTCGGACGGAAGGATGTTCCAACGTGCACTCAGCGAACTGGGTGGCGAAGATGAAGTGGAGATGGTCACGAGACAGGTGCTGCGGCAATACGTGATCTGGCTGCGCGAACGTGGCCTCAGCTCGGCCACCGTCGCCAGGCGTATTCACTCACTGCGGTCGTTCTGGAACTATATCTGGGACAATGAGTACGTGGCAGCAAACCCCTTCCGCGGCCTCACCCTCCCGAAGCAATCCCGCAAGCTGCCAGTGTATCTCTCGGAAGACGAGTGCCGGCGTCTCCTGGGCGGGACACAACGCCAAAGCTCACCATTCCTGCGTTGCCGGGACAAGGCGCTGCTGATCTTCGTGCTCTTCACAAGTGCC
>JAUWOG010000686.1 GCA_030612305.1 Armatimonadota bacterium
TCATGTCCCGTGCCGCCGCGCTGCCGCGCGAAGTGACTAACGCTATTGCCTTCGGGAAGCGCGGCAGGGCGCGCTTGCGGTCCTCGGCGAACAACCCCTCCTCCTCCAGCTTCGCCCGCAGCTTCTCGTACGCCGCTGCCAGGTCCCCCATACCGACCTGCCGCATGAACCGGACAATGAGCTGGTAGCGGCCCTGCGGCTCATAGATCGTGCAGTTGCCGCCGGCCACCACTTTCATCCCGTCCTCAGGCTCGAAGCCCAGGCTCCCGGCCACACCCCGGAAACACACCGCCGGCAGGATGCTCCGCTCGTCCTTCAGCGAGAAGTACACATGACCCGACGACGGACGCCGCAGATTCGACACCTCGCCACGGACCATTACCTCGCTGAGAATCTCGTCGCGGTCCAGCAGGCGCTTGATGTAACCTGTCGTCTCCGACACACTTAGAATCGAACCGCGCACTTCTCCCAAACCTCTTGCCACCTGACTCCAGACCGTAACGGTATCTGCCGGCATATCCAGGGGACTACCACTCCGCACGCCGCGGCTCAACCGGGATTAACTGGGGCCTGCTCACTGCGCACGAAGGCACCGAGTATTCCGTTGACGAACTTACCGGACTCCTCGGTGCCGTATTCCTTGGCCAGCTCCACGGCCTCATTGATCGTCGCGCTTACTGGAACATCGGGGAAATGGAGCAACTCTGCGATCGCCAGACGCAGGATATTGCGGTCAATGCCCGGCATCCGGTCAATGGCCCACTCGTGCGAAAAGCCTTCGATGGACTCATCAATCCTCGAGCTGTCTCCGAAATACGCCTCCGCAAGCGTGATTCCGAACTCGCGGATCTCAGGCACGAGCCTCACTGCCTCTTCCGGCCGCAGCTCCCACTGCTCGACCAGTACCCGCAACGTGTGCTCGATGTCGCCCAGCACACGTGCGCGGGGCTGTTGGCCGACGTCAGCAGCGAACAACACGCTCAGAGCCAACTCCCGGGCTTTGCGCCGTGCCCCCGTTTTCACTGCAGGCCTCTCGGGTATCTTGTCGAGGAGGTCAAGCCTCCCCCAAACCTTGCCAAGCTGCGAGACAGCTCACTCACTGGCCCCTGAAGCGATCGCAGCCACCAGCGCTCCGACCACAATGCACACCAGCACCAACATTGCCGACCAGAAGCCCCTCACCACCCATACGCCGCCTATCACCGCGCCGGCACAAGCCCCGACTACCGTCCGCCAGAAGGGCGCTACATCTCCGCCGTCAGTATCCATCGAATGCCTCCTACTACATTCCCATCCGCCGCTGGATGAAGTTCACATCCACCTCCCCGCGACGGAAGAACGCGTTGCCCAGTATCCGCAGGTGGTACGGTATCGTCGTCCGCAGGCCCGTCACGAGCATCCCGCGCAGCGCAGCCCGCATCCGCTCGATGACATGTGCCCGGTCAGTATCCCACGCGATCACCTTCGCGATCATCGGATCATAGTACGATGATATCTCGCTCCCGCAGCCAACCCCACTGTCTATTCTCACGCCCGGCCCCAGCGGCAGACGCCATTCCTCAATGACTCCCGGCGAGGGTGCGAAGTCCCGGTCGCCGTCCGCCGCAAGAATTCGGCACTCCATCGCATGGCCGTTGAACCAGATCTTCCCCTGCTCGCAGGACAGCATCTCGCCCGCCGCTATCCGTATCTGCTCGCGCACTATGTCAACCCCGGTCAGCATCTCCGTCACCGGGTGCTCCACCTGCACGCGCGTATTCATCTCAATGAAATAGAACTTCCCCCGCTTGTCCAGGATGAACACCACGGTGCCCGCATTCACATACTCGACGGCCCGTGCCGCCGTCAGCGCAGCCTCACCAAATCGCCGCCGCAGCGAGCTCGATACTCCCGGCGCCGGCGCCTCCTCCAGCAGCTTCTGGTGCCGGTACTGTATCGAGCAGTCGCGCTCCCCCAGATGCACCATATTTCCATGCGAATCGGCCAGTATCT
>JAUWOG010000127.1 GCA_030612305.1 Armatimonadota bacterium
GTGACTGGGCTCCTCCATTATGGGGTGGCCGGTTCTGTTGCGTTGGGCAGGTTGCCGGTTCCAGGCATGGGGCGGTTGCCGCTAAGGGTTTTTAGTTCTATCGAGATAGTGTGGCCGGTGTGGGTATTGATGGCGGCGGAGATGGTATCCATATGGGGTTTGAGGTGATCAAGAAGCGTGCTCGGGACGAGTAGCTCCGCGGAATCGTCAGGCCGGAGGCGCAAGAGTGTTGCGGCGAAGACCGGGGCCCATTCCCCGCGTTCGCGAAGCTGCTCCTGGATATTCTGCCATATGTCGTCCACATTCTGTTCGATGTCGTGTACTCGCAGGAGATGGGCCCGCTGGTTGCGAAACTCCGTGCGTGTCTGTACGGCGAGGCGCTCCATATCATAAGGAGTCTCTGGCGCGGGGCCAGGAGAAGCTGGAATATCAGGGATTGCATATCCATTCTTGATAGCTGCGGTAAGCCATGCGGCGGGAGTCTGCTCAGGCTCCCAGCCGGTCTGCAATCTGTGTTGCAGATAATCGAGGGCTTTGCGTATATTGGAGGCGTCGGTGTCGCGAATGAGTTTGGCCGCAGTCTTATGATGAATGCCAACCGCTTTGAGATCTTCATAGAGCCGTTGATCTTCAGTAACATGAGAAGCAACAACGGGTGTGTTGTTTTCTGAATCTTGTAAGGCTGAGTCTTGTACTACTGAGTCTTGTGTGTTACTCGGGGTGCCTGGCGGTGGTGAAGCAGGGCAACCAGGGTAGTTACCGGAGGTATCCGGGGGTAGTGTAGATGGGCCACCAGGGGGGTCACCTTCGGTAACCGGGGGCCTATCATTGCGGAAACGGAGCTTATAGATGTTTGTGTCGGTATCGCCCTTTTCGGTGCGGCGTCGCTCGACGGTAATGATGCCCTTGCTGACGAGGCCTTTTACGCCAGCGATGACGGCCTTCTTACTCATGCCGGTGCCATAGTCGAGGATGCGGCCGTCGCGGGTCTTGATGCCGCGAGTGAGCTGGGAGAGCGAGATGGCGTCGGCGCTCTTGCCGAAGCCGAAGGTGCGGCGCACGATGTAGAGGAGCACGCGGAGTTCGGATTCCTTGAGGCGAGGGGCGAGCAGGTCGAAGACGTCGTCGGGGACAATGGTGCCATTAGGCCCGCTGAAACCTTCATAGTAAAACTCGTTTTGGGATGACATGGTAGCGACGGTCCTTGAAACAGGGCTAGGCACTGGTGTGTTCTCTGCTGCGATGGATCGGCAATGTATAGGACTGCCACTGCTCAGCGAGCTAACGGTTTTTGTTGGCGGAGCTTGCAATGCGGGCCGAGATTTGGTGTAATGTTGAACGTCCACTGCAATATTCCTTCCTGGCGAGGGAATACCTGCAAAGTTTTTTCACTATTTCTGCAAGGCGGGGGCATACCCCGTAGG
The DNA here is from genome assembly GCA_030612305.1 of Armatimonadota bacterium. Lineage (GTDB taxonomy): Bacteria > Armatimonadota > Zipacnadia > Zipacnadales > UBA11051 > UBA11051. The sequence goes on from JAUWOG010000127.1 coordinate 1,425, forward strand.
GGTATTAGCTCAACGGCGGCTCAATTCACACCCTTGTTACAGTCAAAGTATCGTTGGTAGAAGCTGGACAGAGTTGAGCGGAAGGGCAAATGGTGTGCGCGACAGGCGGAGAACCGTGCGAGGTCTCATGATACCTGTCGTCCATGAACTTTCTTGCGCACACAGTTGGATGTGAGCGGATGCACTTCTGTTATGTGGTGAATGATAATGCGAGCATCATGCGGGCGACATTGCCTGCGCGATACCTGCTGCGACGCGGGCATGAGGTTGACCTCATCGTCATTACGCTGCCAGAGCGAGAACCGCATTGGTACGGTGGGAAGGCGGAGGGGTTGAAGGTGCATGAGGTGGAGCGCGCGTATAGAAGCGGCCACCAGGTGAGAGCGCTGCTGGACGAGATCGGGGCGGATGTCGTACACGCGATAGGGACCGGCCGGGCGACGTTCTGGCCGGCGTATTACCATTGCAGCGGGCAAGAGGATGCGCTGCTGGTCACGGATATTGATGAGCAATTGTCGCGGGTGTATGGCTTCCCGAAGAGCGTGTTGATGAGGCGATGGGAGCGAAAGGCGCTGCGGCACTCGGACCTGGCAATCGTGGTAAGCCGGGATATGGAGGAGCGGTTCGGGCGGCTCGAGCCACGAGCGCGACTCGGGCTGCTGCCGAATGCAGTGGACCTCGAGAGCTTCGATCGCTACCGGGGCCGAGCCGAAGAGATAAGGGCGCGCCATGGGCACAGGCCGACGGTCACGTATATGGGATTCCTGCTGGCGCGCTACCAGGCGGAGGCAGTGGTGGAGGTGGCGGAGGTGGTAACGCGGGAGCGGCCCGAGGTGGAGTTTGTGATCATCGGGAAGGGGCCGATGAAAGGCGAGCTGGAGGCGCGCGTGGCAGAGAAGGGGCTGGCGGAAAATGTGCGGTTCACAGGATTTGTCGCCGATGAGGAGGTGCCGGGATATCTGTGTGCGTCGGATGTGCTCCTCTTCCCTATCGAGGATAATGAGATGAACCGGGCGCGGAGCCCGAACAAGGTGCACCAGTTCTGCGCGGCCGAAGTGCCGATCGTTACGAACCGCGTCGGGGAAGTCGGGAACACGCTTGGCGAGTATGGGATATATTATGAGTTCGGGTCGGTGGAGGACTGTGCGGCGAAGGTGCTGGGGGCGCTAGGGAGCGGTGAGCCGCGTCCGCCTCGGGCGCTTGCGGAGGCGAACTGCTGGGCGCGGCGGACGGAGCAGTATCTGGAGATGGTCGGCGCAAGCAGGACCTCGGGTTCATGCGAAACTGCGGCAGACTCCCGGGGCGGTGAGTGACGCGCTAGCGTTGTCCCTCACTAGTAACTGAGTCTCCGAGCGCAGTGAAATGCTAGTGAAATAAGGTGTTTTTTGCGATGTTTTCGAGGAACTTTTTGTGAACCGGCCCTGGAGGGGTGAGGACGGCAACGGCGACGGCAGCGTGTGAGCGGCGAGCAAGGTTGCGAGGGGAAGAGCAAGAAGGACGAAGGAGTTGCAGTGTGGTGTCGCGAAGGAGAGGCGGAATGGGTTATAATTGGGGGCACGCAAAGCGTGCCCATGGAGTTTGCTGCGGAAACGCCAGGCGGGGGTCAAGACGCTTTGCGTGCCGTGAGAACTGCGGGGGATGATCTCGCGCCCCCGATGAAAAAGACAACGACGTGGTTCCGGGATCATAACCGGCGAAAGGTGGAAATCAACGATGCGCACTAAGGTAATGGTGGTCGCAGCGATGCTGATGACGCTCGCCGTCGTCTGTGTATGGCTGAGCGGGTGTGGGGGTTCGGGGGAGAGCGCGGCAGTGGAGGCCGGGAAGCTCACAGTCAGCGTGACGTGGCCGGCTCCGGAGACGGCGCAAGTAGCGCCGCAAACGGTGCCCGGCGGCAGCCAGTCCATACACGTGCAGGTTGAGGAGACCTATGACGACGCGACGCATGTGGTGGCCGAAGCGCTGCTGGTGCGTCCGACGGCGCCGCCGTGGGTGAGCGAGGCGCACTTTGCTTCGGTTCGCGCGGATGCGGAGGCGCTGCTGGCGGCGGTAGCTTATCCGAATGAGGATGGAACGGGAGTGGCACAGGCGCGAGCGGCGATGACGATAGTGATTCCGGCCGGCGGCGCCGGCTACCCGTACGGCGGCAATCCGGGCGACGAGGTGCACCTGGTGCTCGACTCGACGATCGTTGAGGTGCAAGTGACGCCGGACCCGCTCGAGGTCATAGCGCGAATGACGAAGCAGTTCGTGGCGACGGCGAAGGACGCCGACGGGAGCACGGTGCTGGTGCCGGCGACGAATGCGTTCGCCTGGAGTGTGGCGGATGCGCCTCCGGTGCCACCGGTATCGGCTGCGCAGGGGTCGGGCGCGTGGAATGCAAGCGTTGACGGGGAGGGGGTCGTGACCGGGCTGAGTATGGGCACGGCGCGAGTCACAGCGACGGAGAATGACTCGGGGGTAAGCGGAGAGGCAATGGTCCAGATACTCCCGCAGCTGTACGGGTTTGCGTGGGAGTGGCAGGACCCGGCTGGTGGCTTCGGGATACTGGACGCAGCCGCCGGCGCAAGCGACACAATCTATGTGCCCCAGCACGAAGCCAGTGTGGTCTATAGCATCGGCGCGGGGGGCAACTACATCGGGCAGTGGCCCTGCATGATCTACGGGATGGAGGGCCCGACCGGGATCGCGTACAGCGCGGACGGGCATATCTATGTGACGTACCACTGGACGAACCGGGTCGAGAAGCGCGACGCAGCCGGCCAGCTTCTGAACCAGTGGGGCGAGGAGGCGATACCAGGCGGGCAACTGTACGGCCCGACGGGGATTACCACCGATGCAAGCGGTCGCGTCTATGTCGCCGATACCGTGAACGCGCGGATCGTAAGATACGCCGACGATGGGACGTATCTGGACCAGTGGGGAAGTTTCGGCGTCGGCGATGGGCAGTTCCTGGCGGCGGCGGATGTGGCCGTTGATGCGACCGGGAATGCCTATGCGACGGACTACCTGAGCAACCGGGTGCAGAAGTTCGACAGCACCGGCGGCTTCCTCGGCTGGTGGGGCAAGGATGGCAGCGGGTACATCGGCTGGCATGATCCGGGCAGCGGGGCGATACCTGTGGCAGGGGATGAACCGGGGGCGCTGAATGCCCCTACCGGCATTGCGGTGGACAGCGGGGGGGATGTGTTTGTTGTGGATGCCGGTAACTGCCGGGTGGAGAAATTCGGGCCGACCGGCGCGACACTGAGCACGTTCGGTGAATATGCGGAAAGCCCGGGCGGGCCGGGTCAGTTCAATGATCCCGGCGGGATAGATGTGGATGCCGACGGGGGCGTCTATGTCGCCGACAGCGACAACAACCGAGTGCAGAAATTCGGTCCGGCGGGCGAAGTGGAAGTGGTGATTCACTGACGCAGGCAGAGCCAGGCCCAAGCAGATGACGGAATGGGAAACGGTGGGCGGGAGCGATGCTTCTGCCCACCGTGTAGTTAGGGGCAACGGCGGATGGCGGACGGCACATCGGCAATGAGACATTCGGGAAAGGTATTCTGTGGCAGGGGATAGACAGCCACAGTGCAAGCAGAATTTACGCCTGATGATCATCGGGCTGGATGGGGCGGACTGGGCGATCCTGCGTCCGTATATGGCGGCGGGAGAGCTGCCGACCCTCGCGAAGCTGTGCGCCGAGGGCTGCCACGGAACCATGCGCTCGACTGTGCCGCCGGTGACGCCCTGTGCGTGGAGCACGCTCTTCACCGGAGTGAACCCCGGCAAGCACGGGGTGTTTGATTTCGTGAGGTCGCGCTGCGGCGGGGAAGTCCAACTCACCAGCGGAGCGAGCCGCAAGGCCCCGACAATCTGGCAACTGGCGAATGAAGCGGGCCTGAGTTGCGGCGTGCTGAATGCGCCCTGGACCTACCCGCCGGAGGAGCTCGATGGGTACGTGATTTCGGGCATGGGGACGCCGCGTTTCGGGGAGGAAATGGCGTGCCCGCGAAGCCTCTTCGCGGATATACAGGAGCTCGTCGGCGAGTACGCCATCGAGCCGACCAAGGAGCTCTGGTTTCGGCAGAACCCCCGCGCTGAGAACATTGATGACGAAATCGAGAAGCTGACGACGGTGGCGAAATGGCTGCTGCGGGAGCGCCCGACGGATGTCTTCATGATGGTATTTCTCATCACCGATCTCGTCCAGCATGGCTTCCTCGGCAACAAGCGGCTCGCCTCGGTGAGCGGGAAGGTCATCGAGGACACAGTACTATACATGTACAAACTGGTGGATGCGGCAGTGGGCGAGATTATGGCGGCCGGCGGGACTGATGTGCCGGTGATGGTGCTCTCGGATCACGGCGGCGCGGCATTCCAGCGGTTCGTGAATATGGATGCTGTGTTCCGCGAGCTGGGACTCCTGCGGCTGAAAAGTAGCGGTGGCCTCGGCGGCAGATTGCGGCAACGGGCATGGGGATTGGGGTACAGAGTCAAGGCCGCGCTGCCGGCGCGGATGCTGACAAGGCTGCGCGCCGCGGGGCAGAAAGCGCGGCAGGCAGTAGTGGCGGAGAAGCAGCATGTGGCAGGGCTGGAGATAGACTGGGCGCGGACCGCGGCGGTGCCGATGCCCTCGTTCGGGATGATCCGGCTGAATGTGAAGGGCCGGGATGAGGCGGGCATCATCGCGCCGGGAGCCGGGTATGAGGCGGCCTGCGAGGAGATAGTGGAAGCGCTGGTCGGGTACCGGGACCGGGCGGATGGGCGGGCGGTGTTCTCCGAAGTGCTGCGCGGGCGGGATATCTACACCGGCCCGCATGTGGCGGAAGGGCCGGACCTGATAGCGATACCGGCAGGCACGCGCTTTCATCTCTACTCGCCGCAGAGCTTTGCGGATAAGGCCCTCAATGCGCTGCGGCCCCCGATCATGAATGCCGACCCGACATACACCGGCACCCATTCGTATGAGGGGATCATCGTCGGCAAAGGCGGTATTTTCGGGCACGGGGAGCTGGCGGAATGCTCCCTTCAGGATGTCGCGCCCTCGCTGCTGGCAGCGCTGGGTGTGCCGATACCGGCCTACATGGATGGGCATGTAGTGGAGGGGCTTCTCGACAGGGAGTTTACAGCGGCAAATCCGCCGATGTATGATAATGAGCGGAAGCTCGAGGAGCAGGCGACGGAGGAAAATGATTTCGCGGGCTATAGCGAAGAGGAGGCCGCAGTAGTCGAGCAGCGGCTCAAGGATCTGGGCTATCTCTGACGCGCGAAGCAATAGCAAACGGCAAAGGCAACAGCAAAGGCAAACGGCAAAGGCAAACAGCAACGGCAACGGCAACGCAAAAAGGCAACGTCGTGGGGGGGGGGGCGCCGCCCCGCGGGGGGGGGGGGCCGCCCCCCCCCCCCCC
>JAUWOG010000536.1 GCA_030612305.1 Armatimonadota bacterium
AGTGATTCGCACGGTCACTACGCGGACTATGCGGCGGGCGCAGCGTGGCTTGAGAGCAAAGTGCGGAGCAGCGAGCCTCCGCAACGGCAGCAACTGGTGACAGATGAGGCGAAGTGGTACTTCTGGTGCTACGTTGTGCCAGACAGCAAGCGCGCGCCGGCGAAGGTACAAGCAGGTGTGGCTGAGAAGGACGGCGAAGTAGTACTTGAGGTGAGCTCGGAGGGGGCGAGGGAGATCAGGATAGACCTCGGGGCGCTCGGTGTCAGGCCGGCGGAGGATACCGGCGAGGTGGTCAACGAAGTGTTGAGGATCAAGCCGGAAGCGCCCGGTGTGAAGAGCAGCTACAGCTATGCAGCGGTCCGCAAGTAGTGCTCTGTCAGTCGTGTTGCTTTGAGTTTGATGATGGCGGACGACTCGGCGGCGGAAGCGAAGCTTCCACTGAAGCTGAGAATGGAACAAGCTGTGCTTGTCCCATTCCCACCTGAGCGTGGCAGACGACGCCACGCTCAGGCCGAGCCACCCATTCATGGATGATGCGGCCCAAAACGCACGCAACGGAGTAATCCAACTTCTGCGCACACAAAATCGTTGTGCCGATGAAGCGGCAGCGTCAAGTAGGCGGCGATGAGGGACAGTGGGTAGAGAGAATCCGGGCAATCGCCAACAGCCACAGACTGTGGCGACCCGGCAAGGATGGTGAAGCGATAATGTATAGCAGCACACGAACAGTGTACTCAGTGGTAGCGGTATTGGCGTTGCTGACCGTGGTGGCGGCGAGTGGGTTCGGCGCTCCCAAGGTGATGTTGAACGACCAAGAGATCGCGGACGGCAATATGCTGGTGGTGATTCAGAATTCGCTGCTGTTGCCGGTGCGGGTGCTGTTCGATGCGCTGGGAGCGCAGACGACCTATGAGCCGGATCAGCAGCACAAGCTCACGGCCACGCGGGACGGGAAGACGCTGACGATGTGGTTGGGGAATCAGCTTGCGACACTCGACGAGGTGCCGCTGAGCTTCGCGGCGACGCCGATGAGGGTGCGGAAGACCAACTACGTGCCGGTGCGGGATGTAGTGGAGGCATTTGGCGGGACGGTAAAACACGACCGGGCCAATGAGACTGCCTACATCACGATAGCGCCAGGAGGCGTGACTCCACCGCCGCCGCCGGGTGAGACGAAGACGCTTGAGGGTGTGGCGCTGCAGGTGTTCCAGACGGACCCGATCCAGATGCTGCTGCGCGACAATGCGACGAACAAGACGGAGCTGGTGCCGCTGGTTGCGCAGTGCCAGGTGTCGAAGGGTGAGCCGGGGCAAGTCGCGACACCCGCGCAGGTCAGCGACATCAAGGCAGGGGATCAGGTGGTGGTGAACCTGGTCCAGGGGCTGGCGCACGATATCCTGATCAAGACGCCGAGCGGCACGCCCGACCCCGGCGCACCGGACCTTCAGCACATGCGTGTGGAGCTGCTGGGAGTGACCGGCAAATACCTGCTGCTGCCGGGCAATAACAGCCTGCTGGTAGCGGACAACGCGATCATTCTCGACCAGTACGGCCAGGCCATCGCGCTGAATGCGCTGGGGCCGAAGGACCGGGTCCTGATCATCGTTGACACGACGCACAACTTTGCGGTGAGGGTGGTGAGGGAGGCTTCAGGTGGCGCGGTAGCGCAGGACACAACGCCGCCGGTATTCATCGGCATCGCCCCGACGCATAACGCCACGGTGACTGATGACGCCCCGACGGTACGGACGCGGTTCAGCGATGCTGAGTCGGGGATAAACAAAGCGGCCACGACGATGATCTTCGACTATCAGGATGTGACGGCGCAGTGCGATCTGGGCGATGACTATGTGGAATACCTGCCGCAGAACCTGGCCGACGGGTTTCATTCGGTTGATGTGACGGTGATAGACCGGGCTGGCAACAGCAACCGCAATCAGTGGGGCTTCGTGGTGCACTCGCCGGTCGGCAAGGAGATTCTGTCGGTGACGCATAACGCCACAGCGACCTTGACAGCAGGTGAGGTGCTGCAGATAACGGTGCAAGTTGCGCGTCCGGGCGGGGAGATGAAGTGGGATATCGGGACGTGGAAAGAGGGCTTGAAGGCCAACCGGATGGCGAACACCAACCTCTACACGGGGCTGTATCAGGTGCAGAATGGGGATGTGGTGACGACGAAGCTGAAGGCTCACTACCGGCCGCCGGGCGGCACCTGGTCAGACGCAGAGTCGGCAACAGCGGTAATCATCAGCGCGAAAATGCCCGGCGCGGTCAAGGTCACGCAGCCGACCGAGGGTGATGTAGTCGGGAAGACGATGGTTGTGGCCGGGACGGCTCCGGCCGCACATAGAGTGCGCGTCAAAGTCCGGTTCAACAAGCAGCGCTTCTTCGACATGTCACAGGACCTGCCCGAGCAGATCGTTGACGTGGCGGCGAATGGGACGTGGAAGACGGAACCGTTCCAGACCGACCTGGGTCTGCTGGGGAAGGCAGATACGTATGACATCAGAGCGGAGTTGCTGGCGGCGAACTCCGACGCCGTGATAGCTGTGAAGAAGCTGACGGTGAAAGGGAAATAAGCCCTGCAGCGTCGAGGACGACGATAAGCGGAGGTCGCCGAGAGGTAATGCGGCGGCTTTCGTTTTTCTCGCGGCGAGGTCGTGAAGCTGGAGGTCTGCGGCTCGGCGCACACCGACACGCCGAATCGAAGCGCGGCACCCACTCTCGGATGCCGCGCCTGATGGTCTTGGGGATCCCTTCGCTGGCGTCAGCTGAGGATGTCCGCGAGGGAGTCGGCCCAGGCGTGGCGGATGTCGTCGAGGGCTATCTCGGCGTGCAGGTCGGCGGCCTCGATGTTGAGCGCGGCGCGGTCAGTGACCTCGCCCAGGCAGGTCATCCCGACGCCGTATGCGGCCATGATCT
>JAUWOG010000325.1 GCA_030612305.1 Armatimonadota bacterium
GACGAAGATGCAAGCGTGGGGGATGCCGAGAGCAGCCCCCGCAAGGGCAACTCCGGCCAGCGCGTCGTCATCGAGTTCGGCGACGGCTGGACGTACGGGCTGGCGGTGAAGGAGATCCGGCGCGAAGGGGATGGCTCGGTCATAGTCCTGCACCATCGGCCCGGCTTTGACTTGGCGGAGGACGGGCAGTCGGCGACCCACACGCACCATCCGCACCAGACGATGAAGGGCGTTCCGCACTTCCGCCTGCCGAATGTGGTGGTCTGGGAAATGCTTTGAGGCCTCCCTCACGACTGAGTGAGGAGACGCGAAGGCCGCGCCGTGGTGGAGCCACTACCCGGAGCTTGGTCCTGCTCCGCTATAGTGTGCATCGGCCGCGGCCACGATGTCCTTCAACTCCGCCATCTGCTCCTCGGGGATGGGCAGCGGCTCGTGTTTCTGCAGAATCTCGCTGACACGGTCCCTGACCCGCTCGCCCATCGTCCGGGAGCCCTCCGCCTTCCATCGCTCGAAGCCGTGGCGTACCATCGTCGTCGGCTCCCAAAAGCTCCGGAAATGCTTGAGCGTGTGCTCAGAGGCGAGGTGCTGTCCGCCGGGACCGGCCTCCAGAATCGCATCCAGAGCCAGAGTTTCCTCATCCACACGGATGCCGCGAAGAATCTGCTTCACCATCCCGATGACCTCGTCGGAGAGAGTCAGCATCTCGTATGAGCCGACCAGCCCGGACTCGAGGTAGCCCACGTCGTGTATCAGGGTGGCACCGGACAGCGCCGCGAATAGCAGCGATAGTGCGGACTCGATGGCGGCCTGCTGGTCCAGCACCTTCGAGTCGCTGCAGCCGGCGATAGAGAAGATCGGCAGGTCCAGCCATTTGGTCACATCGCTGAACGCCGCCATCTGGAGGTGAAGCTCCGGCGCGCCATAGCTGAGGATGAGATCCCGCATATCCATGATCGAGATCACGCCCCCGCCGATGATTGGAGCTCCCGGCGCTTTCTGCTGCGCCATGACGATTCCGCTCAGCGTTTCGGCGAGGCCACATGCCAGAGCGCCGGCACCCGTGATGGGCGCGGTGGCTCCGGCCATCGAGCCCGGTGTGTAGATACACGGGATGCGTTTTTCTGCGGCGAAGAGCAGTTTTCCCACCGCCGTCTCGGTGTGGCTCAGCGGACTGCTGGGCTCTGCGTACAGCGTCAGCAAAGGCGCGAGTTCGAAGGCCTCGGCGCTGCCGCGAATCACACAAGCCATCTCATACTGGTCGGCCAGGCCCTCACGGTCCACCGCCGTCTGCACGATCGGCTTGCTCGTGCCCTCGAGCATCGCCAGGAACTGGTGGCGGTCGTAAGTCATCGCCGGAACGTCCTGCACAAGGCCCAGTGACATGTGGAAGCCGATGCCGTCAAGTGCATCGGCCACGCGCGCGGCATCGCGAATATCCGTGTGCCTCCAGCCGCGCCGCTCGCCTGTGTCACGATCGTAGATGAACGGACAGTCGGAGCCGGTGCCGAAGTAGATGCGGTCTTTTTCGAGCAGGCAGACCTGCTGCGGGTCCCGGCCGACGATGCGAATCGTCGAGGGTGTCAGCGCCAGAGCCCTCTCGATGGCAGACGCCGGGATGCGGGCGCGGCTGTCATCCGAGATTTCGGCCCCGGCCGCCTCCAGCAACTCCAGCCCCTCATCGTGGTGCACGGCTACGCCCGTTCGCGCAAGTATCTCCAGAGCCGCGCGGTAGATGAGCTCGCACTGGTCCTCGGTCAGCACGCGGAAAGCGGTCGTCTCATTGGCTAGCTGATTGACAAGCATCTACTCGGACCTCCCCTGGGGTTGGGCGTCCGCCGCGGCCACAATTCGCTTCATCTCGGCCATCTGATCCTGCGGGATCGGCACCGGCTCGTGAGTCTGCAGAATCTCGCTGACACGGTCCCTGACCCGCTCGCCCATTGTGGAAGCGCCCTCGGCGGCCCACCTTTCAAATCCATGACGCAGCATCGTCGTCGGCTCCCAGAAGCTCCGGAAATGCTTCAGCGTGTGGTCAGATGCGAGGTACTGTCCGCCGGGGCCGGCCTCGCAGATGATGTCCACCGCCAGGCTCTCCTCATCCACACGGATACCGCGCGCAATCTGTTTGACCATCCCGATAACCTCATCCGAGAGCGCCAGCATTTCGTACGAACCCACCAGCGCCATTTCCAGGTAGCCGAGGTCATGAATGAGATTGGCACCGGAGAGCGTGGCGAAAAGGATAGACAGCGCAGCCTCGATGGCGGCTTGCTGGTCGAGCATCTTGGAGTCGCTGCAGCCGGCGGTCGAGAACATCGGCAGCCCCACCCACTTGATGACATCCGTAAATGCCGCCGAGTAGAGGTGCAACTCCGGCGCACCATAGCTGTAGATGACATCCCGCATATCCATGACCGAGACGACGCCGCCGGCGATAATCGGCGCTCCGGGGGCTTTCTGCTGCGCCATCACCACACCGCTGAGGGTCTCGGCCAGGGCCAGAGCGAGCATACCCGCCCCGCTGACAGGTGCCGTAGCCCCGGCCATCGGACACGAGGTGTATATGACCGGAATGCGCTTCTCGGCAGCCAGCAGCAGCTTCTGCACCGCGTGGCCCATGTGGGTGAGGGGGGAAATCGGTTCAGCATATAGTGTCAGCAAGGGTGCCAGCTCGAAGGCCTCGGCGCTGCCGCGAATGACACACGCCATTTCATACTGGTCGGCCAGGCCCTGGCGGTCCACCGCCGTCTGCACGATCGGCTTGCTCGTGCCCTCGAGCATGGCCAGGAATTGGTGCCGGTCGTAGGTCATCTCCGGCACGCCCTGGGTCAGGCCCAGCGACATGTGGAAGCCGATGTTGTCGAGCGCGTCGGCCACACGCGCGGCATCGCGTACATCCTCGTACGTGTAGGGCCGCCGCTGTCCCGTCTCGCGATCCAGGATAAACGGGCAGTCGGAGCCGGTCCCGAAATGGACGCGATCTCTCTCCAGCAGGCAGACCTGCTGCGGGTCGCGCCCCACAATGCGGATACTCGCAGGCGTCAGTGCCAGAGCCTGCTCTATAGCGGAGGCCGGGATCCTGGCGCGACTGTCATCGGCGATCTCGGCGCCGGCGGCTTCGAGGAGCTGCAAGCCCTCGTCATCGTGCACCGCTACGCCGGTTCGCGCAAGTATCTCCAGAGCCGCGCGGTAGATGAGCTCGCACTGATCGTCGGTCAGTACGCGGAAAGCGGTCGTTTCGTTAGCCAGTTGATTGACCAGCATCTCCTCAACCCCTCTCACTGCGGGCAACGGCCGTTGCCAGCACCTCGTCGAACTGGGAGACTACCTCATCTGACAGCGGTGGCACTTCATGGCTGCCGAGGATTTCTTTCACTTTCTGCTCGATTCGCTGGCCCATAGTCGTAGCGCCAGAGGCCTCCCAGTTCTCGACATTGCTGCGGTCGGCCAGCTCGGGGAAGTAACACTCAGTTCGGTACCGCTTCACTGTATGTTCTTCGCCGATGAAATTGCCGCCCGGCCCGACGGCATCAATGACCTCGAGCGCCAGCGTCTCAGGGCTCACTTCCATGCCGCCGACTACACGCCTGACCATGGCGATAATCTCATCACACATTACGAGCATGCTCAGGGAGCCGGTCATGGCCGAATCGAGATAGCCGACATCGTGAACGAGATTCGGCCCTGAGAGCCCGGCCATGGCGATGGAGATCGCGGCCTCGATCGCCGCCTGCTCGTCAACGGCCTTGGCGTCGGTGCAGCCGCCGGTTGACCACATCGGCAGGCCGAGCATCCGAGCCACCTCGGTGAGGCCGGCACTGAGCAGCGAAAGCTCAGGCGCGCCATACGACAGCACCATGTCGCGCATATCCATGATGGACATGACGCCGCCTACGATCAGGGGCGTGCCCGGTGAGATGAGCTGCGCCACCACCAGCCCGTGAAGCGACTCCGCCATCCCTTGTGCCAGCACGCCGGCAAACGTCGCCGGAGCGGTTGCCCCCGCGATCAGGCACGGTGTGAACACTATGGGAATCCGGTGGCGAGCGCAATACATCAGCTTCTGTAGGGCCTCCCGGCCGCTGTTGAGAGGCGACATCGGCTCGGCGTAGAAGATGTAGTTGGGCTTCTCCGCGAACGCTTCCTCCCCGCCGGCCATCGCCACAGCCATGCGATGGATGTCGGCACAGGTTTCCGCGCTGAACGACCAGGCGACGATCGGCTTGACCGTGTTCGGGGCCATCAGCGCGAACCGCGAGCTGAAACCCCGATAGCGCTCCATCAGCAGCGCGATGACCCCCGGCCACTCGTCAGCATGGCGCCATTCCCAACCATGACGCGGGTGCTTGTAGT
>JAUWOG010000080.1 GCA_030612305.1 Armatimonadota bacterium
GGCCGGTCCCGCCCAGGGGCGGGATCGGCCCCTCCGGACGGCGACCGGCAAAGGCAACCGCAGACGGCACCGGCCGGCGGGGCATCCCGCGTGGATCCCGCGTATACGCGGGACCCCACAAACGACAACAGCAAACGGCAACGGCGACGACATTCTTCCGGAGCGGGGCGGCTACTCCAGCACCTCGGCGATTGTTACCTCGCGGGCCTCCTCCAGCGAGCGCTTGCCCGCCTCCAGAACCGCTATCACCTCGACCTCCTCCTCCACCGGCGGGCTCTCCTCGCCAGTCTCAAGCAGGTTGATGAAGCGCTCCATCAAGTAGATGTAGAGGTTGTCCAGGTCCGGTATCAGTGACTCGTGGCCCTCAGTACCGTACACGTTGATCTGGTAGCCGGTCTGCGCGTACTCGGGTTCCATTACTATCAGGACCAGGTCGCGGCCGTTCTCATAACGCACGCGGACGATGTTGCGGTCGGGCTGGCCCACGTTGATACACGAGACCGCCGGGGAGTCGCCGCCAAATACGCCGTAGTACATCGAGAGCGCGTGGATTCCGTAATAGACAAGCTCGCTACCGCAGATGGTCGTCGCCAGAGTGACCTCGCCGAACTCCGGTAGTCGGTCCCTCAGCGCGAGAATATCAGGCACGAAACGGAGCGAACTCGCGGACATGAACGGAGTCCCCGTCTCGCGGACGATGTCGGCGATCTGCTTCGCGCGTTTCGCAGTCATCGCCAGGGGCTTGTCGCAGTACGTCGGGACGCCCTCGCGGAGGGGATGAATCGCGTACTCGCACTGGTCGCCGGAACCGTCATCGGCAATCACGACGGCGTCAACGCCCTCGCAACATTCTTTGTGCGTGTCGCAGACTTCGGGGATGTCGCAGACGTCTGCGAGCGCCTCGGCCCATTCCCTCTCCGGGTCCCATATCTTCACCGCCCGCGCGCCTTCGATACGCGCAGCCGCGACGCCGAAGGTCGCGTCATACTGCGCCGCCTTCGCCTCGTCGAAGCCGTTGAAGGCCGTAGTGAAGAACGCTCCGTGTGTTGAGACGGGCCGGAGTTCGGCGTCCTCCTCCCCCCCGTAGGTGGCACGATATGTGGCGGCGGAAATCATTCCCAGTTTGAACATTCGGTTCTCTCCATTTCAGTAGTGTTCGTGTGTAACGGTTGTCTATGCGGGCAGCTCGGACAGCTTCACGGGGCGGCCCTCGGCCAGCGACTTCTCGATGGCGAAGGCGACACGGTGAGTCTTGAACGCCTCCTCGAAGTCAATCAGGTTGGGCTTGTCCTGCTGGATGCACTCGATGAAATGCTCCATCTGCGGCGGGTAGGGATGGTCGAGAACATCGCCGGACTCGGCCTGCGGAGTGGGTACCGTAACCCATTCACCAGGGCGCAGGCCCTCCAGCTTCGTGGACCACAGCTTGTCGTTCCAGAGCGTCCCGTCGCTGCCGACGAGCTTGACGTTGAAGACGTAAGGCTGCCGGCAGTCAATGGAGGATGTGCATTTGGCGGTCGTGCCGTCGGCGAACTTGATGATGGAGACGGAGGTGGTGTCGTACTCGTAGGCCTGCATCGCCGGCATGGACGATTTGGCGGAGTAAGCATAGACTTCCTCGACGTCGCGGTCGGCGAAGGCGATGAGGGCGTCGAGTGCGTGAATGCCGGCAGTGAGCAGGGAGCTGCCGCCCATGTCCTTCTTGATGTTCCACGCGTACTGTGCGTACCAGGGGCCGATGCCGTGGTAGTAGTCCACCTCGGAATAGTGGACATCGCCGAGCAGGCCGCGCTCAAGGCAACTGCGTATGAACTGGAAATGCCCGATGAAGCGGAGCTCGAAGAAAACAGTCGAGTGGACCCCTGCGTCGGCGATGGCCTTGCGCATGGCAAGGAGGCTGTCATAGTCGAGAGCCAGCGGCTTCTCGATCATGAGATGCTTGCCGGCCTCGGCAGCGGCAATAGCCTGCGGGGGATGGAGCTTGTGTGGCGTGCAGATGTCCACGACCTGCAGGTCGGGATGGGTGAGGAACTCGTCGTAGTCGTGGTAGAGCGCGGCGTCGCTGCCACACATGTCGAGGATTTCGTCTCTGGTGAGGTCCTTGCTGGAGCAGATGGCGACGACCTCGCAGTCAGGTATGTCCCTGAAAGCCGCGAGATGTCCGCTGGCGGCCCAGCCAATACCGACGATTCCGATCTTTACCTTTGCCATTGTGGTGGCCTCCTGTGTGTTGAAAGCGCGGGGCGCGCGGAGGTGAGACCGGCAGGCCCCTGCGCAGTCGTGGGATGTCAACTGTCAGCCCCGACGAGCGCCTTGAACTGGTCAAGGAGATCGTCGGGCGGATCGAACGGCATGTCCACCGGTCTGGCTTCGACGGCGCTGAGGTACCCGGCGAGGATGATGAGCCACTCGTCGAGCGAGGTGGCAAGGTTGGTGGGGGAGGGATTGCCGTCATCCTCGAGCCAGTCGAACATGGCGTTGGTGAGTCCGGCCTGGCCGAGGACGTCCTCGTCAGGATAGGACATGACGCCGCTCTCGACTTTGCCATCGGGGGCGGTCTTCTCCCAGCCTTCCATCCACCAGTGGCGGAAGCCGTGCGTGCCATAGATGGCGATGCGCTTGTGGTAATGAACGGGCTTGGACTTGTCAAACATCGGCGCGCCCTCGCCGGCCTGCAAGGCCCCACGCATACCGTTAGTGAAGGTGATGAGGGATTCGGCGGTGTTGGGGCTCGGATGCGTGCCGTCTATGTCGTCATATCCGGAAGAAGCGCCGAAGACCGTCTCGACCTGCGCATAGCCGGAAAACGCATAGAGCAGGTCTATGACATGGACGCCCTGACCGTTCATCGGCAGGCAGGCGGAGGCGTCGAGGAAGCGGACCTCGCCGATCTGCCCCTCGGCAATATCGCTGAGGAACTCGATGATTTTGGGGTGATGGCGGAGCTGGTGGTTGACTGCGATCTTCGTGTCAGTGGCGGCCTCCAGAGCGCGCAAGGCCTTGTAGTCATCGGCGCCGACGCAGACGGGCTTCTCGACGATGACGCCCGGCACACCGGCGTCGGCCAGCTTCGTGAGCAGGGGAACGCGGATGTCGGGCCTCGTGACGCAGTGGACGACGTCGGGCTTCTCCTTCTCCAGCATCTCGTCGAGGTCCGTGTAGGTGGTGCCTATGCCCCACTTCTCGGCGAAGGTGTTGAGGCGGTCTTCGTCGAGGTCGCAGCAGGCGACTTCTACGCCACGGGTGATGTGTTCGTAGGCAGCCGCGTGCCCGTTGGCACGTCCCCCACAGCCCAGGAATGCGCATCTGTAACTCATGGTTTCATAATCTCCTAGCGGTATGGCGCGTCAGTGTGTGCAGTGCGGTAGTGTTCGCCACGTCGGGCAGAGACACCTTGCCCAGTTCATGATTCAGTGGCGTTGTCTTCCTGATCGAGCTCCGCCAGTACTTCACGTACCAGGTCCTTGTACTCCTCTCGGATACGGAAGTTGTCGCGGTCCCACGAACGGGGCTTGTCATAGCCGATCACCTGACGGAGGTAGTCGTGCCGCTGAAAACCGAGTTCCTTTGAGATGGTTGAGAGAACCGTGCCGGGGCGACCTTCCCTGGCAACCTCGCCAAGCTCCACAAGTTCGGCTATGACTTCATCACGGGTTACGGACTCGTGGCGGAGGCAGAGGGGCAGCAGTATCTTGCGGATGCGTCTGGGCGTAGCTCTATCGCTATCAAAATAGTCTCGTAGTTGGGCTTTCAACTCATCTGGCTGATAGTCGCCCGGTTCGTCCGAGACAGCCAGCTTCCGCCGCGTTCGGGTCCGCTCTCTGGCGACCTCTTCTGGTATGATCACAGTCTTGACCAGAAGTTCCTCGCCCGCTTGTGTCTTCACATATCTGAAAATGACAGCGTTTATGTTCACTCCATAGTTGTCCGAGAGCCACTCAATCATCCGTTGGAGTCCCTCGTCAATATCGGCCCCAACCAGGAGTATTCTCTGCATGTCATTGAACGATGTTTCTTCCCAGTCCAGCTCCTCGGCCTCTTCGCTGAGGTAGTCTTCGAGTGGCTGCTTTCTGAAGTTCTGGCACTCCTCGCTCAGCCGGTCAACGTCCCAGGAAGCGACCGCCGAGGCATAGTCAATGGCCTGCGCCAGTGCTTCTCGCGAGAGAAGGTCCCTCTTGAGTTCAACTATCACGACGTTTCCATCGGCGTCTATGGCGAGGAAGTCCATGGGACCGGCCTTGGTTTGCACTTGCTCACCGATGATGAGTATATCGTCCCCCAATATCTCGGGTTCACTCCTGATCCAGGATTGGAGGTCAACAGGCTCATTGCGGTCGGCTTCAGCCATGGACGTATCGAGTTCCTCCAGCTTGCCATCTTTGATCTGCCACACTCTAATCTGGGTTGACATAGTGAAGTAACACCCTCTCATGTACTTGTTGAGGTGCGGCGATACGGGCGAAAGGCGCAAGGCAAGAGTACATTAGCGCGATGTCGTCGTCAAGCTGACATCGTGCCGCCTAGTTGGCGGGCTGCCAGAGGTTTCCCTGCGTGTCGGAGTTTGTCCTGCCCGCGAATGGGTATGCCGGCGGAGACCGAAGAATGTGCCTTCGTCGAGGAGGAGGGCCGGTGATAGAGGGCGAAGTCCCAACATGACGTGAACGTATGCGAGGCACGATGAATTGGTCGTCAGTAAGGATGATGAGATGACGAAGTGCGAGATGGCATTGCTTGTGATGGGATTGGTATGTGTGGCGCTGTTATCCGGCTGTGGGGGCGGGACACAAGGGGTATCAGATTCGAGCGGATCGCGGGCGGAGGTCAACACGGTATCGGCAGTTGTCTCTCCGGCTCAGAGCGGACTCCTCGGCGACATGGACGGAGACGGCGCGCCGACGGTCGGCGATGTCATCAAGATTCTGCGCATTGTGGTGGGTCTCGACCCCGAGGACGAATGTGCCGATGCCAATGAGAATGAGACCATTGATGTCGGTGATGCAATCAAAGTGCTGCGGTGTGTAGTGGGCCTGGATGATTGGCCGATTGGCGAATGCGGCGAGGAAGACTGGGCTATCTTCTGCGTCCGATTCCCAGATGACACCTATGTAGTAGAAGCTTTTAAGGTGGACCCAGAGCATCTTCTGCAGAGCGTGCAGCTCTCGGGAACCGCTGGTAGTACGCCGCTCACGTGGAACCTGTACCCATTTCATCCTGGCGAGTGGTGGACCGATCCCAATCTCGAATGTACCCCGTCTTTTCCGCAATACTACACCATGACTTGCACGACGGCCTCTGGAACATACACCGTGAACAAAACAGTCACTACTTGGGAATGGGCTCAGTGATAATTGCCGTGAAGCCCGTGCCCGATTCCGCTTGGCAGATGAGCAACCGCAGTAACTTTGCCTGCCCGCTATCCGGCCTCTGGTATGGCGTGACCTGGAGCATCTGATTCCAGGTGTACTCCTACGCAGGCACGCGCATTGGACCTGGCAGCGGTCACTCGATGACGATGATGTCGTGGATATGGACCTGAGGGATCGTGACATGTAGCCAGCCGTTGGCGTTGGCGTGGAGGTCGTAGTGGAGGCCGAAAAAGACGCCTTCCCACCATTTCTCAGGTATCGGAGGCACGTGTGCTGGTCTCCCTGTTTGTGGAGGTCTCAGTGTGCGGTAAGACAGCGGCTTCGGGAATGATCCTGCTCAGAAACGCCAGGCCAGGGCTGCATCGTACATCGCCAGTGCATTCTCAGGTGAAGTGTCGGGCTGAATGGCGTGAGCCGGGCAGACGATGTAGCCGCCATCAGCGCCGAATACGGAAATGATGCGCTCGACCTCGTGACTGACGTCGGCGGGAGTGCCACGGGGGAGCAGCTCCTGCTCGTCTATGCCGCCGTGGAAGGAAATGCGCCCGCCGAACTGGCTCTTCAACTCCTCAGCCGACATGCCCTCCGCCTTCGGCTGGATAGGATCGAGGATGTCGAGGCCCATTTCGATGAGGTCCTCTATCACCGGCACAATGCTGCCGCAGGAATGGTACATGGTGATGAGACCCATTTCCTTGAAGGCAGTGATGAGCTGGGCCTGGTTGTGCTTGATGTACTTGCGCCACAAGTCCGGTGCCAGCATCATGCCGCGCTGAGTGCCGAGATCGCCCCCGCTATAGCCCATGTCAATGGCCCCGTCCGCTGCCTCCAGCGCTCGCATGGCCCGGGCCTTGTAGAACTTCGTAGCGTGATGGGAAATCGCTTCGGCGATGTCGGGGGTCTCGACGAGGTCCATGAGGAAGCGCTCGAGGCCGCGCATGTACCAGGGCGTCTCGAAGGCGCCGCCGACAAAGAAGAGAATGCAGTAGCGCTGTTCGCGGTTGAGCCGGGCGATTTCTTCCCTGAAATGCGAGAAGTCGAACCAGTCCGGGTCGGGCCACGAGTACTCCTCGACTTCCTTGACCGTCGTGACGTGGCCGAGCGGGTGGTGGGCTATCTCGTTGTAGGTCGCGAACCTGTTCTTCATCGGCTTCCAGACGATGCCGAGGAAGTCGCGGCCCTCGGCGCCGACTCCGGCAGCGCCGCTGAGCTCCGGCGGACCTACGTATCTGCCCGCCACCCGCCGGATGTCGCAGCCGATGCGCTGGAGCACCGCTTCGCCGTCATCAGTGCCGAGGTGGCTCTTCAGCATCAGGTCGAATTCCGGCGTGGCATAGTGGTCAATGCCCGGGCGGTCCACCGGCTGACGCTGCACGATTCTCATTATGCGTTCGTAGGGCTCCATAGGGCATTCCCCTCGTGACCGGCGCTGCAACCGCCGGCTCATCCATCAGCTACGAGCTGGTTACGCAACCTGGTGCTGGCTGTAGGTTTCCTTGCTGCGTATGCCGAGTCCTGCATGCAGGAGAGACGGACTCGGGGGCGGCGCGTGTGGAACTGGAAATGGCAGGGAGGTGCGGATGCCAGGGGCGAGGAATAGCCGACTTGCGAAGGTGGCAGGCGCTTGTGTTCAGGTGTCTGCAGGCTCCGGCAGTCGAGTGATGATGATTCCGCGATGGAGAGGACCTCATGATGGCAAAGAAAGCGAAGAAGCCGATTTCGGTAGGTGTCATCGGGCTGGGACGCTCAGGTTACGATATTCACATCCGCCGGATGCGGGGCGATGACCGGTTCTGGATCTCCGCTGTGACGGACTGGATACCGGAACGGATGGAGGAAGTAGAGGAGGAGTTCAAGTGCGCGACATATCCGGACTATGAGGCGCTGCTGGCTGAGAGCGATTGCGATGTTGTGGTCGTGGCAACGTATTCGAACACTCATGCGCCGATCTCGAAGGACGTGCTCAAGGCAGGCTACCACTGCATCTGCGAGAAGCCGATTTCCGACAGCTTCCAGGCAGCGCGTGGCCTGGTCGGGACGGCGAAGAAGCTGCGCAAGAAGCTGTTCGTCCACCAGAACTACCGCTTCCAGCTTGAGGCTCGCCACATTCTCGATGTCATCAAGAGCAAGCGGATCGGCGAAGTCTTCGAGATTCGGATGAGGGCGCTTAGTTTCAGCCGGCGCAACGACTGGCAGACGCTGCAGGAGTATGAAGGCGGCGTCATCAACAACACGTGCCCGCATTTCATAGACCTGGGGCTGCAGTTCCTCGGAGCGCCGGTGAAGGATATCTTCTGCGACCTGAAACATATCGCCGCCGCCGGTGATGCCGAGGACCATGTGAAGCTGGTGCTGAAGGCGGAGAACGGCCGCGTCTATGACATGGAAGTATCGAGTGTGTGCAAGTTCCCAGAGCCGAAATGGACGGTGCTGGGCTCTGAAGGCACTTTGCTTTCGGATGGCAAGACCAGCAAGATAGAATGGTTTGATCCGAAGAAGCTGAAGGTGCTGCCGACACTCGAGGAGGCTCCCCCCGACCGGACCTACGGGAATGATGACGTGATACCGTGGAAGTCGGAGCAGGTGCCCTCAGTCGGGCCGTCCGTGGGGGACTTCTATGACAATGTGTGGGCGGTGCTGCGGGAGCGGATGGCAATGATAGTGAAGCCGGAAGAGGCGCTGGAAGTGGTGCGAGTGACACAGGCTGCCAAGCGCGCGAGTGGGTTCTATGAGTGAGGCTTGAGGCGGCAGTCGAGGGCATCTACAATCTAACGGGAATTGCGCCGGTCTCGCATTAGAGCAGGCCACGCGGGCCGGCGCTACGGTCGTGACAATTCGCAGGGAGGAGTTGCAATGGCACAGTTCAGCAGAATGGAGACGCTCAACGCCATATACGAAGGCGGGATCGTGCCCGTTTTCTACAATGGCGATATCGAGGT
>JAUWOG010000380.1 GCA_030612305.1 Armatimonadota bacterium
CATCTAAAATCGTGATGGTATTAGTCACTTGCCATTGGGCTACAGCCGTTTGCCGTCCGTCGTCCGGAGGGGCCGAATACGGAGGCGCCGGGCACACACTCCGCAGGAGTGGGTCGGCGCCGCAGTATCCGGCCCACAGCCGTTGCCGTTGCTGTTTGCCTCCAGGAGGGGCTGCCGCTTCACTTCCTCCAAGACCATCACGATTTTAGATGCTGCCGGGCGTCAATAGGGACTTGACTTCTGGGTGTGGGGCGGTATAATAGGCACAAACCACTTAGCACTCTACATGATAGAGTGCTAAGTCGGTTGTTGGGAGAGAAGACGCAAGCCTCGGCGGAGCGCGATTTACACGCTCCGTCAAGAAACTATGTGAAGGTGGTGTATCGTCAATGTTGCAACCGCTCAATGACCGCGTACTCGTCAGACCGCTGGACGCCGAAGAGAAGAGCGCAGGCGGGATTATCCTGCCCGAAACGGCTCAGGAAAAGCCGCGAGAAGGCAAAGTCATAGCCGTCGGGCCCGGCAGGCTCCTGGACAGCGGAGAACGCCAGGAGATGAGTATCTCGGTGGATGACGTGGTCATCTATACCGAATACGGCGGGACCGAAGTCAAAGCTGATGGTGAGGAATACCTGTTGGTTGAAGAGCACTCAATCCTGGCCGTGAAAGCCTAATCAGCGACAGGCGTAGAGCCGGCCTGTTGCAGTCGTGCCGAAAGGAGAAACTGACAGATGCCACCCAAGAAAATCGCTTATCAAGAGGACGCCAGGCAAGCACTGCTGCGTGGCGTTGACAAGGTAGCCAATGCCGTGAGAATCACGCTGGGCCCGAAAGGGCGCAATGTAGTTCTGCAGAAGAGCTGGGGATCCCCCAATATCACCAAGGACGGCGTCACAGTCGCCAAAGAGATCGAGCTGGCCGACGAATACGAGAACATGGGCGCTCAGCTGTGCAAGGAAGTCGCCTCCAAGACCAATGATGATACCGGCGACGGCACGACCACAGCCACCGTCCTCGCGCAGGCCATTGTCCAGGAAGGGATGCGCAATGTCGTAGCCGGCGCCAATCCGATGCTGATTAAGGAGGGCATCGAGCTCGCGACCGCTGCCGCAGTCGAATTCATCCGCGCTATGGCCCAGCCGCTCGACGACCGCGATGACATCGCCAACGTCGCCGGCATCGCAGGCAATGACCCTGCCATCGGGGCGCTCATCGCCGATGCCATGGACACGGTTGGCAAAGACGGCGTGATCACCGGCGAGGAGTCCAAGGTCGGCAAGACCGAGATGGAGGTCGTGGAGGGGATGCAGTTCAACAAGGGCTACATCTCTCCCTACTTCGTCACCGACGCCGAGAACATGGAGTGCGTGCTTGAAGAGCCCTACATTCTCATCTTCGAGAAGAAGATCTCCTCCGCTGCCGACATCGTGCCGGTGCTCGAGAAGGCCGCCACGGCAGGCAAGCCGCTGGTTATCATCGCCGAGGATGTCGAGGCCGAGGCGCTGGCGACGATGGTCGTCAACAAGATGCGCGGCACCCTTCAGTGCTGTGCCATCAAGGCGCCCGGGTTCGGTGACCGCCGCAAGCGCAACCTCGAGGACCTCGCCGTCCTGACCGGCGGGCGCTTCATATCCGAGGACCTCGGCATCAAGCTGGACGGCGTGGAGCTGGAGGACCTCGGAGTCGCCCAGCGCATCACCGTGGACAAGGATGACACGACGATCGTGCAGGGCGCCGGTTCGGAAGAAGACATCGCAGGCCGCGTCGCACAGATACGGGCTGAGATCGAGAACACCGATTCGGACTACGACCGCGAGAAGCTCGGGGAACGGCTGGCGAAGTTGGCCGGCGGCGTAGCTGTGCTCAAGGTCGGCGCCGCGACCGAGACCGAACTCAAGGAACTCAAGCACCGCTTCGAGGACGCGCTGTCCGCGGCTCGTTCCGCGCTCGAGGAGGGGATCGTTCCGGGCGGGGGTGTCGTGCTGCTGCGGGCCGCCAAAGTCCTTGATGACATTGACGCTGATGGCGATGTGGCGGCAGGTGTGAGGATCGTCAAGGCGGCTCTCAGCGCGCCCATCAAGCAGATCGCTGAGAACGCCGGCTACGTGGGCGGCATTGGCGCCGAGAAGGGCGGCGGCTACAAGTCCGTCAAGTATGGTTTCAACGCCGCGACCGAAGAGTATGAGGACCTCGTCGCGGCCGGTGTCACGGATCCGGCGAAGGTCGTGCGGGCGGCGCTCGAAAATGCTGCCAGCATCGGCTCGCTGGTACTGACAACCGAGGCGCTCGTCGCCGAGATCCCGCAGGAAGCCCCACCAATGCCGCCTGGCGGCGATATGGGTGGAGGCATGGGCGGCGGCATGGGCGGAATGTACTAGGCCCTGACCGGTCCCGGATGGCATTTTGCACGGGGCTTGTGCAGGTTCACATACCACCGAAGAGGGGCGCCGGATGTGGCGTCCCTCTTCCCTTTAGCGTCTCCTGTCCGTAGCGTCTGCTGTCGCGATGCGATGTCTCCTGCCTCACAGCCGGCCTCGATACGCACCCTCTCCGCTGCCGCCTCACCCCTCCCAATGGCTACCATCTTACTATTCTGTACGGCAGGCGCGCCGAGTCAGATCCGGATATTTCCGGGCCCCCTTTCAGGCCCGTCCAAACTGCGAAAAGCTGCCGAACTCTCCAGTAATGCGGTAGGTGAAGCAAAGCGATGAGTGGAGGGGTCCAGCTCGCCCATAGCGCCGTTTTCACTTTTTGGCGGCCACCCTTTTCCCAGCACTCCCGATGCAGGGAAGCGCTGGGGGAGTGGGCCTGCGGAAACATCTTCTCGTGATACTCCGTGCCTCAAATGCGGTGACTGTGGGGGTCAGATGCTGCCGGTACCAGGAAAAGAAGATGCTGCCGAAGCGCAGGAGCCCCTGAGACTCTCGGGCTGGTGTCCGGTAGGGGGTTCGAGGGTGTGGATCAACGCTTTGACCCCAACCCCGCGAGGCAAAGACATTGAACTCCGGGAGGCTCTGGGGCTGTTGGGCTGCCGGGTGCAGGAGGCATGTTAGATAGGGCTAACTCGCGCCAGGAATGCGGCCGGCAGATGAAGTATGCCTGCGAATAGTGAACTCTGTAGCGACATCGAAAAAGACTGCAGAGTCCGTCTTTGCGCAAAGCTTACCTACCATACGCGGGCGACACCTGGCGGGTTTTCGCGGGATGATAAGCATGAGAGGTCGTGCAAAACCCCTCCTCACTACACCAGGACGCGGTGGCCGGCTGCGGAGTCGGGAGTGAGGAACCAGGCACCTGAGCGGAAGGGACGGGCGCGCCTGCCGTGAGCGAGGAGGATCTGCCGGGCCAGACAACGTCTGCCCCCAATTACTGAACATTTCGTCCCTCCATACGTTATAGTAAACAGGTATTAGAATACGTGTATGGGGAGGTGACATACATGAAGCTGAAAGAAGGCGACGTCCTGGTCTGTCAAAATGAGGATTGCGGGGCGGAGGTTGCTGTTACGAAACCATGCCCTTGCCCCGAGGAGAAGGGCGACATAGAGGCCACATGCTGTGACCAGCCGATGGTGCCGAAGTCGGCGGGCCGCTGTTGCTGCAGCGGATAGGATAAGCCGCGAAGCGTGGCCCAACGTTCAGCAAAGACGTCCCTCCTGCCCACGGGAGGGACGTCTGCTTGTTTGCGTGTGCAGCCGCCGCAGTCAGCGCCCACATCGGGGCTGGGCATTGGCGCCTGCTCTGGCCTCCCTCTTCTACGACCCAGGTAAACAGGTTGCATCCGCTCAACAGCTACCAAACGACGACGGCCAATGCCTCCTCAACAGTGAAGAGACCCTCGCCAAACGGTCTCTGAGTCCTCATTTTCCATGTTCCGAGAGCATCGATGCC
>JAUWOG010000458.1 GCA_030612305.1 Armatimonadota bacterium
GGATACGGCACCCTCGATGCGGCTGCGAGTGGAATCAGTGCTGCCAGCGAGCGGCGCGGGGGATTTCCGCCTCGACGCCCAGAGCAAGACGCCCCGCAACATCTTTCTGTCCAGGGACTGGCTGGCGACACGGCTCGACAAGGATGGGCTGGTCAACGTCCTGCTCGTGGCATTGAAAGGTGACGCCGGGGAGACCGTCGGCGACACACTTGCCTCCGCCCTGGCCGACAGTTGCACACTCAGCGACTATGGCCTGGCGCTGAAGCCCAATACAGAGCGGGGCTACTACTCACTGACCAGCGACGCCACGCTGCTGACGGATGCACAGGTTGAGGCGGCGCGACAGGCCGCCCGGCAGTCCCAGTCAGAGGGCTCCGTCACGTCGGTGTATCTGGCTACAACGATAGCGAAAGTGAATGCAACAGATGCTCCGGGCCTGGCCTACGCAATGATCGCGGCCACCGAGCAGCCGGAGTCGTTTGTCTTCCGTGAGGGGTCTGGTGAAGCGCCAGGAGATGAGGGAATCTGGCTCAATGCGTGGGCTGCTGAGGACCTGAACGCCCATGTCGGCGACCGCGTGCGGCTGACCTACATGATGCCGACGGAAGACGGCAGCTATCCGACGGCGGATGTGGAACTGAGAGTTAGAGCCATTGTTGAGATGGAAGGAGCAGGAGCCGATCCCGGTTTGGTCCCGGATTTCGAGGGCATCACCGATGCAGCGGATGTTGACGACTGGGACCCACCTTTCCCGGTGGATCTGAACCGCATCACAGACCGTGATGAGGAGTACTGGGACAAGTACCGTGCCAGCCCGAAGGCCTTTGTGAGTCTCGGCACGGCGAGGGCGATGTGGCAGAGCGCGCCCGGCGGGGATAGGGCCGACTGGGTGACCTCCGTACGGGTGCAGCCGTCTCTCGGCTCTTCACACCCCTTCGGTGGCGTGCCCCACCCGTTCACTACAGCACTGCTGCGGCAACTCTCGCCGGAGGAGGCAGGGCTGGTCTTTCGCCCGGTGCGTGCTTCGGCACTGAAGGCCGCACAGGGCACCTCCGACTTCGGCCATCTCTTCCTCGGCCTCAGCATGTTCCTGGTGCTTTCCGGGGCGGGCCTGGGTGCGATGCTGTTGCGGCTGCTGGTGGACGGCCGCGCCTCGGAAGCAGGCATCATGCTGGCGACGGGCTGTCCGCCGGGACTCGTGCGCCGCGCGCTCCTTGCCGAGGGCACCGTTCTGACTGTGCTCGGCACCTTGGTGGGTGTGCCGGCCGGCCTGCTCTACGCCGCCGGCATCATCCACGCTCTGAGCAGTTGGTGGGGCGGCGCGCTGGGCACCACGACCAACCTGTGGCTGCATGTCACTCCGCGGAGCATCGCGATTGGTGTCGCATCCGGCCTCATCATCGGGTTGCTTGCTGTGGCCTGGAGCAGCCGGAGGCTGGGTCGCGTCCGCGTGCTGGAACTCCTTCGTGGCTGGCAGGCGATGGCCGTCTCACCGGCACGAGCGTCCATGAAGCCGGCTGCGGCTCTTCTCCTCGGCCTGACGCTTGCGGCGACGACAGTCGGGATACTGTCCATCCGTGGCGACGCAATTCCACCCGAGGTGGCGTTCTTCGCAAATGGAGGGATACTGCTGCTGATAGGCCTCACCGGAGCTTACCTGGTTCTGGCGCACATCTTGCGCGGGAGACGAGCCACTCGCTCGCTGCTGCGCCTGTCATTGCGCAACATGGCGGCCGCCATCAACCGGAGCATCCTGGTCATCGGCTTGCTTGCCAGTGCGACTTTCGTCATTGTGGCGGTGGCTGCCAATACGCGCGATCTGTCCCAAGCGGACTACCGGCAGAAGGAATCAGGCACCGGCGGATTCGCACTGCAGGCGGTGTCTTCGGTGCCCTTGAGCTTCGACCTGGGGACACCGACGGGGCGCGCAAATCTCGGCTTCACACCGGAGGACGAGCAGGTACTTGAGGGCGTCGAGGTCATCTCGTTTCTGGTCAGCCCCGGCGAGGACATAAGCTGTCTCAACATCGCCAGGCCCACCTATCCACGTATTCTTGGCGTGCCTGACGCAATGATCCAACGCGGAGGGTTTCCCCTCTTGCAGGTGACAGATGACGGCGCGTCAGGATGGGAGGCACTTCGAGCCCCTCCGCCAAGCGGCCATATCCCGGCCTTCGGAGATGCCGACAGCGTCAAGTGGACACTACATTCGGGGCCGGGAGAGACCTATGCCATCCCGGGCCCGGACGGGCGGCCCATTGAGTTGGTCTTCTCACGTCTGCTTGGCGGCAGCGTCTTTGCCAGCGAACTGCTGATATGGGAGCGGCATTTCAGGGAGCGGTATCCAACGGTGACCGCCCCCGGCTACTTCCTCATTGATACGCCGCCGGGACGCGAACAGCAAGTTGCCGAGGTGCTTCGCAAGAACCTGGGCGAGATGGGCCTGCAGGTGCGGTCCACTCGTGAGGTACTCAACGACTTCATGCAGGTGCAGAATACCTACATGTCCATGTTCCTGGCACTGGGCAGTCTGGGGCTGCTGCTGGGAACCGTTGGTCTCGTCGCGGTGCTGTTGCGCAGTGCGCTGGAACGCAGAGGAGAACTGGCGCTGATGCTGGCGACGGGTTTCTACCGTCCGCGACTGGCGCGCCTGCTGGTCGTCGAGAACGCGGGCCTCCTGGCGGCGGGCCTGCTCGCAGGGACGGTTTCCGCACTCGTTGCAGTCGCGCCTCAGCTCGCCTCCGCGGAGGCGGAGGTGAATTGGGCGGTTATAACAGGCATATTCCTGGGTATACTACTATTCGGGGTAGTAACATGCTCCCTGGCGGTCCATTGCGTAGTGCGCGGGAGCCTCGTCTCAGCTCTCAGACAGGAGTGAGACCAAAGCCGATGCAGCGATCCCGTGGCATACTGGTCGTGCTGACAACGCTAGTCCTGGTCGGCGCCTGGTGCAGTCTGGCAGGCGCGGCGCCCACCGACTGGGCGTCGTACCGTGGCACGCCGCAGATGGCCGGCGCGACTGTTGCCTTCACTGACCGGCCGCGACTGCTGTGGACCTATGACACCGGGTCCGAGATCGAGTCAACCGCAGCCATTGTCGGCGACACGGTGTATGTCGGCACCAGGAGCAATGCCCTGCTGGCCCTGCGCCTGTCGGACAAGAAGCTGAAATGGAAGTACATGGCCGGTGACGCCATCAGCGCCTCACCGCTGGTGGTTGGCAATACCGTGTATGTCGGCGATGAAGGCGGCGTCTTTCATGCCGTCAACACGCTCACCGGCAAGCGCAGGTGGCACTTCACCACCGGAGACAAGATTATCTCATCGGCGACTCGTGCGGGCG
>JAUWOG010000044.1 GCA_030612305.1 Armatimonadota bacterium
CTAGGGCAGACGGCAACAGGGTTGGGCGGGATACTCCAGCGCAAACGGCGCGCCGCCGTATTCGGCCCCTCCGGACGGCGACGGCAGACGGCCACGGCAGACGACAACGGCAGACGGCAACGGCAGACGCACAGAAGACAGCGCGCGGAAATGGGACGAGGTGACGTTCACTGATTTGGGCAACGCGTTGCGGGGGCTCAATCGAGCTTGGCGAAAGCCTCAACAAGGGCGTGCATTTCCCGGGTGGCCTCGGCTGAAAACCCGTCTTCAGCTTCGGCCAGCTCAGTGAGACGCTGCTTCATGATGGCACCGGCGGCGCGGCGCGTAGCAGCGAGCACGGCGCTCATCTGCGTCAGCACATCGAGGGTGTCGCGCTCGTCGGCGACCATCTTCTGGATGCCTCGGAGCTGTCCTTCGATACGCTGGAGTCGGTTCAATATGCTCTGGACGGCTTGCTCATGAGGTTGTTGCATGGTCCTCCGCCTGTCAGTATGGTATCTGAGACTGGGGAGCATCGAGCAGGGATAGGGCGGTTCAGTGAAGGCGTCTGTCGCCCCTCGAACCGTCTCCGCTCGAACTCGCATCCATAGACGCTTGGGTAGTTGCGTTGACAACCGTCAAGATGATACCATATAATTCAGACGCTTGGAACCAGCACCGGACAGCTTGAAGGGAGATCTCCCGGATGGTCGGAATGCAGCGTACCGTTGCTTCTGCTGCGCGAGTCGTTTGGATAGGCCTGCTACTCGTCCCTGCGTTCACGCATGGCCAGAGCGGCAAAGAGTTCACTGACGGCGTCCAGCAATTCCAGGACGGCCAATACGAACGAGCCATCAACACGCTCAATGGTGTCGTCGAGTCGAGTCCTGATCTGGAGTCGGCCTGGTACTACCTGGGGCGTGCCCACCTGAAGATGCCGACACCGGACCTCAATGCCGCGTCGGAGGCGTTTCAGCATGCGATAGAGCTGAACCCGCACCGCCCTGGGATTCGCCTGTACCTGGGCAAGATCTACGAGGACCAGAGGGCGTACGATGAAGCGCTGCAGGTGTATCAGGAGGAGCTTCGTCTGCGTCGAGGACGCGACGTCGAGGACGTGAAGATGGCGTTGGGGCGGGTACACTACCTGCGCGATGACTTCGACGGGGCCATCTCGATGTTGAGCGCGCTGATACGCACCGATGCGTTGAACGTTCAGTGCCTCTACTACCTGGGCCTTGCCGAGACGGCGTCGGGTCTGTATGAGGAAGCGGTCGCTCACTTCAAGACCGCCAATGAGTTGTGTCGCGAATACAAGTCGCTGCACAGCAGGCTGGAGAGGGGCGAATTGACGGTTGTCGAGCAGCGGCGCAAGGGCCTCACTGAGGAATACATGGCGCAGCACTACGGTGATGCGCACACCTTCGTGACTGAAATGTACCTGTGGCCGGCGCTCAACAAGGCGGCGGGTGACGTGCGTTTGAAGATGGGCGACTGGGCGCAGGCGCGGAACGCATACCGGCGCTGCCTGGACCTCGAACAGGGAGGCAACCCGGCCGAGGCGGAGCCATATACTCTGGTGGCACTTGCGTACCTGAGTGATGCGCGGGATCTGTTTCACCGTCAGGGCTTGCTTTTCCAGTCCATATCTGTTGCCGAGGCCGCTCTCGAGAACACTGCCGAGGCGCTGAAGAACAATGACAGCTACGCGCCCGCTCACCTTGCGCAAGCCCAGATATATCTCTTCCAGGCTCACACCTATGTTACGATGCCGGAGTTGAAGATCGTGTCTCATACGTACGACGACGTGATTGAGTCACTGCAAAAGGCCATTGAGCTGCGGGAGGACTACGCGGATGCGCTGCAGACGTTGGGGGTCGTCCTCACCGAGACCGGCCAATATGAGGAAGCGGCTGAGACGCTGACGAAGGTCGTTGAGTTGAAGCCGGAGAGCGCCGCCGCGCACGCGGTTCTGTCAAGGGCTTACCTGGGGCAGGAGAAGGCGGCAAGAGCACTGGAGGAGGCACAGACGGCGCTGGCGCTGGACAACAAGGACTACGATGCGCTGCTTTGTGCGGCGCTTGTTGATTTCTACTACCAGCAGCGCATGAGCTCGGCGATAGTCTATCTGACGCGCGCGATCGAGGTTGATGCGACGAGGCCGGACGCCCACCTCGAGCTTGGCAACGTTTACTTCCAGATGGAGTCATGGTACCGCGCGCGGCACGAGTATCTGAATGCCCTGGATCGCATTCCCTATGCAGTGATCGCCAATACAGCGCTGCAGCGGGCACGTGTCAAATTCCTCATCGCGCACACTTACCATCATGCCAAACTCTACGACAAGGAAGTTGAGTACCTGAACAAGGCGTTGGCGTTGCATCCGTCGTACGTGGACGCTCTGCGGCAGATAGCGAGAGCGTACGAGGCGAAGGAGGAGTATCGCGCGTCCCGGGTCGCGTTGGAGACGGCGCTGGAGTCTTCACCTGACGAGACGACGGACGGGCAGATTCATGTTCAGTTGGGGCAGATGTACGAGCATATGGGCCGGCCGCACGATGCAATGGCGGCCTATACGGCTGCGCTGACGGCGGATGACACGAACTACGACGCCAAACAGGGCTTGGAACGGCTCGGGGCAAGCGGGTCCAACGGCGGGGAAGGCTGATGTTGACAGCGCTGTGGCGCACCAGCAGAACTACGTGGAGGGGTGCGCTCGTCTGCGTGGCAGTAGTGTGTGCTGCGACGTCGGGGGCAGTGCAGGCGGATGCGCAGGTACTGCCATCCGTTGAGCGCGCACAACTGCCCAACGGCATCGCGCTGGTTTTCAGGAGCAATCCGGCCGCCGAGAGCGTGGCCATCAGCGCCTTTGTCAATATACCTGCTTCCTGCGAGACGCAACAGACGGCCGGGATACGGAGTCTGACTCAGGCGATGCTGCTTCATCGGAGGGCAGGGCCGGACCATACCGGGCCGGTGGAGGAACTGAGTCAATACGGTGCAGTCGTCGGTCAGTCAGTACACCCGGACTGCACGCAGGTGAGTGTTGTAGCGCTCGCGGAGTATGCGGATGAATGCCTGCGACCGCTGCGCGAGATTCTGTTTGGCTCGGAGTTTGACTGGACACATTTCAGGGCCGAGCGGGTTGCCCACGCGAAGGAAATCGAACGGCTTGAGGAGAACGGCCTGGCGTACGCGGCGTACCTGGCCTACGCCTACATGTTTGCAGGTACGTCTTGTGCATGGCCTGCCGCGGGCACGCGTCTGGGTATCCAGCGGACCCGCCAGGCGGAAGTCACTCGCTTCTACAAGCGCTACTATCGCCCGAACCGGACGGTTCTGGCTATCAGCGGGCCGATGGAGTTCGCCGAGTGTCGGGCCGCGGTGGAGCACGCATTTGGCGCGGTTTTGCCCGGACCCGACGAGCAGGCCTCGGGCGATGATGAGCGTTTGCCGGACCGGGAGCCGTTGTATATCCACCGGCCCTGGCCGAGCGAGAACGCGGCAATACTGATGCTGACGCGCGCACCGGGGCCGTCGGATCCGCGCTATCCGGCGATCGAGGTGCTGACGGCGGTACTCGGCGGCGGTCAGGGCGGAGTGCTGTGGCAGACTCTGCGTGCGGAGAAGGCTCTGGTTTACGCGGTGGATGCAGTTGTGAGCGCGTCAGATGTCTGTGGCACACTCCAGATCGCGGCCACATGTGATGCAGCGCGGGCGGGCGATGTCTATGTCGCGATCCGCGATGAGATAGCATCTCTGCAAAAGAGTCCGCCGAGCAGCAAGCAGGTGGGGCGAGCTATCAGTTACCTGGCAGGGCGCTATTTTCTGAACCAGCAGCGGAATCTGCACGCGACAGGCCTCATGGGCAGGTTCGAGCTACTCGCGCCTGGTGGCGGTCCGGAGCTGCTTGAAGCGACGTTTGATCGGATAGGTCAGGTGACACCGGAGCAGGTGCAGAAAGCGGCACAGGAGTGTCTTACGCCAGCCGTGTGGGTACAGGTGGGTGGACTGCCGCCGACCGGGCAGTGAGGGCAGGAATTGGATGTTTGGCGGCATCTATTACTGGCTATAGTAATAACAGCAGCCCCAACTTGTTGTCGTCATCGCAAGCAGTTGATATCGCCCCTACGAGGAGGAGCACCAATGAATTGCAGCCAGTATCGAATATTGGTGGTCTGCGTCATACTAGTGGCTCTGTGTGG
The DNA here is from genome assembly GCA_030612305.1 of Armatimonadota bacterium. GTDB lineage: Bacteria > Armatimonadota > Zipacnadia > Zipacnadales > UBA11051 > UBA11051. Next base: position 4,185 of record JAUWOG010000044.1, read on the forward strand.
AATGCCGGTGATCGGTCAGGAGGATGAAGCGCCGGCCGGCTCTTCCTACATGGTGGGCTACGACCCGAGCCACAGCGGCGTCAGTCCGGCGCCTGTGGAATTGCCTCTGGCCTTGACGTGGCGCCATTCACCGGAGGTGACTTCTACGGTCAAGATCGTCGGCTCGCCGGTGGTGGGCTCGGAGAACGTCTATTTCCCGGTCCACAACACGATGTATGCCGTTGACCGCCGTACAGGCGAGGAACGATGGAAGCTGTCTGTGGGCAGTCCCGTGTACTGCACCCCGCTGTTACACAAGGGAGTGCTGTACTTCGGCGCTGACAACAAGCAATTGTACGCGGTGGACGCAGAGAGCGGGGATCGTCTGTGGCAGTTCCCGACAGGCGGCGCGGTACGCTGTTCGCCCCTGTATGTTGCCGGCGTGTTGTACTTTGGTTCGGACGACGGGCACGTGTACGCAATGGAAGCGGAGAGCCTCCGGTTGCTGTGGCGGTTCCAGACGCGCGACAAGGTCCTTGCTTCGCCCTGCTACCATCGCGATGCGATTTACGCCGCCTCCGCCGATGGCTATCTCTACGCGATCAGCGTTCGTGAGGGCAAGATGATCTGGCGTGCGCCTCTGGGGTCGGACTACGCGTTCGTGCCTCCGGTGATAGAGCGCAACAAGGTGGTCGTGGCTGCAGGCAAGAAACTGATGGCGTTTGATACGCGGCGCGCGGTGCGACGATGGACATTCACCAGCGGTGGCTTGATAACAGGAGCGCCGGCGACGTATGGCCGCCGCGTTTACGTGGGCAGCAATGACGGGGTGGTTTACTGTCTGGACAGCAACAATGGCAGGATCGTCTGGCGCTTTCCGATAGAAGGGGTGCGCAAGGGCGTATCCGGGCCCCTCAGCATCGCAGGGGACGTTGTGTACGCGCGTTTCGGGAAGACGAATCTGGCGGCTCTCTCCGTGACCAATGGCTCGCTGCTGTGGGAATACCGGCTGCCGACACCGCAGGTTCAGGAGCCTGAGGCAAGGACGAGCCGCGGCGGCGAGCGCGATCCAGGAGCCGGCGGACAGCCGGCGCAGTTCGGGCAGGAGGTCGGGGAGTTCACAGGCGGCGGTGTAGAAGAGCCCGGAGGGAGGGGGCGCAGAGGCAGCCAGGGGCGGACGCAAGCAGCGATAACGGTCAAGTTCGAGGACGTCGTGACGCCCGGTCTGAGCCTCAGCGAGAACAGCGGGTACATAGTGGCGGCCGATGGGGTGCTCTACGGGTTCGAGACAGTCGCGGCCGACAATGTCAAGCCACAGATTACGGCCGCATTGCTGGATGTGCCGGGACGCGGGAACATCCAGGTGGGTTACCCGTTGGTGCTGGATCAAGCCGATACTTTCACCGGAAGATATGCCGACCTGGCTGAGGTTCCGGGGTCACCGCCGCTGGCGGTTTCGGTGGAGATCATGGACAGTGGCACGGGCCTTGACCCCAAGGGCCTGACGATGGAGATGGATGGGACGCTGCTGGAGACGACATACGATTCGCAGCGAGGGCTGCTGTGGTACATATATGCCCCACGGGGTGCTGCCGGTGCGCTGGGCAATGGGATTCGCAACATCGTGATATCGGCCCGAGACTGGGCGGGCAATGAGGCGAAGGCGCAGATGTCATTCACGGTGGACAACTCGCTGGAACCGCCCGGGCCGACGGAACCGGAGGCAGGGCAGCCGGGCGGCCCTGGTGCAGGGGGGATGCCGGGCGGCCCTCCTGGCGCAGAGGGGATGCCGGGTCCACCCGGTGCGATGCCGCCAGGACACCCGCCCATGCCCTAGACCCGCTACATCCGTGACACTTCATGCAGGAGGCCATGATGGGCAAGGTTATCTTGGTGGTGCTGCTGGTGGTTCTGCTCGCCGGCTACGCGGCGATGTTCATTACGTGGAACATGGCCGAGATTGATGTCGTCGGTCTCGTTTACGGAGGAACGGGCCAGGGCGTGAGAATGCCGATTGGGTTCCTGGCGCTGGGCGGCGTGGTAATCGGAGTACTGGTAATGGGCTTCGCAGCATGGTCAGCCTGGGCCGGCGAGGCAGGCAAGGCACGCGGGGCAAGTGCGCAGTTGGGCGCCGCAAAGCAGAAGCTGGACGAACGCACGCAGATGGTGCGGGACCTGCGCGATGAAGTGGCTGACTTGAAGAAGGAACTCGCGGTGGATGAGGCGGCCTCGAAGGGTGCCGTGTCGCCAAGCGAAAGCGATTTCGGAGACGAAAGCGTTTGACACCTGGTGTGACTTGGGGATAGGATATTGCGCGGTGAGGCAAGAGGCCTTCGGGCCTCTTCCCTTTTTCCCGGCCAACGCTACGAGAGTCGGGGGGCGGTGACATGGAGAGCCTGGACGCCTGGCTGTTGCTGAATGCCAGCGGCCTGACAACGCTCCGTCAACACGCTTTGTTGCGGGCCTTCGAGAAGGCGGAGCGGATATTCGAGGCACCGAACTCGGCGCTTGCCGAGGTTGAAGGCATAGACATCAGTCACGTCAAGAAGCTGCGCGAGGCACAGCGGCTGACGGACCTGGTGGCCATCAGGAAGGCGATGTCCGCCGCGAGCGTTCATCTGCTCACCTGGGGCAGCGAGGCCTATCCGGCGTTGCTCTCGGAGATTGACGGCGCGCCGCCCTTGCTATTCGTACAGGGCGGCATCCTGCGTGAGGACGACCAGGCGGTCGCGATAGTCGGCACGCGCAAGTGCAGTGCGTACGGGCGGCAGGTAGCGCGGCGACTCTCCGGCGACCGGGCGCGGCGCGGCTTCACCATCGTCAGCGGGATGGCCGAGGGCATAGACGGCGAGGCACACCGAGGGGCGCTCGAGGCCGGTGGCCGCAGCATCGCTGTCATGGCCTCAGGGGCCGACATCACCTATCCGAGGTCGCACGAACGATTGCGTCAGGAGATCGCGGGCAACGGAGCGGTAGTGACGGAATTCGCTTTTGGTGCGGCGCCTCTTCGCGAGCGTTTCCCGGCGCGGAATCGCGTAGTCAGCGGCCTGTGTATGGGTGTCCTTATTGTTGAGGCCCCCGCGAGGAGCGGAGCGCTCATCACGGCGAGACACGCAGGCGAACAGGGGCGTGAGGTCTGCGCTGTCCCGGGCAATGTCACCAGCCCTCTGAGCCACGGCTGTCACATGCTGCTCAAGGATGGCGCGAGGCTGGTCGAGACGGCCGAGGATGTCGTTGAGGGCCTCGGCGTGATGCTGGAAGCAGTGCCGGAACGTTCCATGTCTCGCGAGGAGCAACCGGAACTGACGGGCGACGAGGCAGCGATCATGAAGACGCTGTCATTTGAGCCGCGCCAGGTTGATGACATCGTGGAGGTCACGGGCCTGCAAATGGCGGCGGTCAATGCGACACTGATGATGTTGGAAATGAAAGGCCTGGTCAGGCGCTTTCCGGGGAACACATACGTGAAAATATCATAGCATGAGAGGTGTAGGCGGTCACAGCCAACACCACTACAGAGGGTGCAGCGATTGAAGAGAGCAATCATAGTCGAATCTCCGACCAAGACACGAACTCTGGAACGGTTCCTGGGGGATGGATACAAGCTGTTGGCTTCCAGCGGACACGTGCGCGATTTGCCAAAGGACGGTATTGCGGTGGATGTCGAGCACGGCTTCGCTCCGCAGTACGAGACGATACCAGCGCAGGCGAAGAGGCTCAGCGAGCTGAAGAAGGCGCTCAAAGGGATGGACGAGGTCTATCTGGCGATGGACCCGGACCGCGAGGGCGAGGCCATCGCCTGGCATCTCGTCGAGGCGTTGGGCCTGAAAGACGCGCGGCGCATCGAATTCAACGAGATCACGAAGGACGCCGTGGTGCGGGCACTGGAGCATCCGGGGACCATAGACATGTCACGCGTGAATGCGTACCAGGCACGGCGGATTCTCGACCGGTTGGTGGGCTACAAACTCAGTCCGGTGCTCTGGTCGAGGATCGGAAGCCGAGGCAAGGAGGGCGCGCTGAGTGCCGGGCGGGTGCAGTCGGCGGCGTTGCGGCTGATCTGCGACCGCGAGCGCGAGATAGCAGCCTTCGATCCGGATGAATACTGGAGCATTGAGGTCTTGCTCTCGACGGGTGATGAGGCCGGGCAGTTCACGGCACAGTTGAAGGCACGCGGCGGCGAAGACGTTGAACTGAAAACCGAGGCGGACGTCCTGCCGATAGTCGAAGAGCTCAGGCAGGCGCGCTTTGTCGTGGGCGATATCAGCAGCAAGCGAACGCGGCGCGCTCCCCAACCCCCTTTGAGAACCAGCACGTTGCAGCGGGCGGCGGCGAGTCAGTTGCATTTCGCCGCGAAGAAGACGATGCGTGTGGCGCAGCAGTTGTATGAAGGCGTCGAGACGGCAGATGGCATTGTCGGGCTGATCACGTACATGCGCACCGACTCGACGCGCGTCTCTGCAGAAGCACAAGGCCAGGCGCGTGCGTTCATCACCGACCAGTTCGGGGAAAACTTCGTCGGCCCGGGTGCGAAGGGGAAGGCACGTAAGGGCGTTCAGGACGCTCACGAGGCCATCCGGCCGACGGATGCACTGCGCACGCCTGAGGCCATGAAACCCTTCCTGGACAAGGACCAGGCGAAGCTGTATGAGGTGATCTGGCGCCAGTTCATCGCGAGTCAGATGGCGGCGGCGGAGTTTGAGGAGATCGGTGTGGAGATTGCCGCCGGTGAGTACACGCTGCGCGCGGGCGGGTCAGTCTTAGTCTTCGCGGGCTACCTGGCGGTTCTGCCCCAGGAGCGCGATGAGGCGGAAACGCGCCTGCTTCGCCACCTCGCGGAGGGCCAGGAGCTTGAGCTTGTGGAGGTGTTGCCCGAGCAGCACTTCACCAAGCCTCCGCCGCGCTACACTGAGGCATCTCTGGTGCGGGCGTTGGAGGACAACGGCATCGGCCGTCCAAGCACCTACGCGCCGACCATTGATACCTTGCGAAGGCGGAAGTATGTGAGGATGCAGCAGCGTGCCTTCGTGCCCACGGTGGTCGGCTTCGTCGTCAACGATTTCCTGGTTGCCAACTTTCCCGGGATCGTGAACATCGAATTCACTGCGCAGGTTGAGGCGCAATTGGACAGCGTGCAGAGCGGCGAAATAGAGTGGCAGGAGTTGCTCGAGAAGTTCTACGCGGAGTTCGCTCCGAAGATTGAGGCGGCTGCCAAGGCGGAGCCGCGGGTCTTCGAAGGCGCAGTCTGCGCGAAGTGTGGCGGCCGGCTGTTGGAACGCTATTTCCTGCACGGCGAATTCGCCGGCTGTGAGAATTATCCCGACTGCGACTACACCCTCAACCTGCTGGCGGACGTGGTTCCGGAGAAGAAGACGGAGCCGGTCGGTCGCGACTGCCCGGAATGTGACAAGCCTCTCGTCTATCGCGTGAACTGGCGCGAGCAGAAGTTCATCGGCTGCAGCGGCTATCCCGACTGCAAGTACACGGAGAATTTGGGGCCGGATGGGGAGCCGGTGCCTGCAGCGGAGGAAACCGACATCGAGTGCGAGCAGTGCGGCGGCAAGATGGTGATACGACAGGGCCGTCGCGGGCCCTTCCTCGGCTGCAGCAATTATCCCAAGTGCCGTAACACGAAGCCGCTGGAGACGCCGGGAGACGGGGATGGTGCCGCCAGCGAGGCCGCCAGCGGTGAGAGCCTGGACCTGGTATGCGAGAAGTGTGGAGCGCCGATGGTCGTGAAGACCGGAAGACGCGGCCCGTTCGTCGCCTGTTCGGGCTATCCGAACTGCAAGAAGACGAAACCGATGTCAGCGGCGGAGGATGAGGGCTACAAGAAGGAGGAGGCTGAGGCGGAGC
>JAUWOG010000544.1 GCA_030612305.1 Armatimonadota bacterium
ATCCAGTAGCCGGTGCCGAGGCGGAAGCTGTCAGCAGGCGCATTCGGATAGACGCGGTAGGGGTTGTTGCCGGCATCCCATGTCGCCTTGCCGATGTAGTCGCCCGGCATGCTACCGAGTAGCCCTGCAGGGTCTATCTGGCTGAAGTCCCACGGGAGTGATATCAACTGCAGGCCTCGGGGGAAGACGTGCAGGCTCTCGAGTATGAAGCTGACGCCGGTGGTGGTCTGGTCGGTTACGACGGTCTCGGTGCGCTGCAGGGGACTGGGCTTGTAGCCCGTGACGACGGGCCGGACTATCACTTCACCCGAAGGCACATCGTCAATGTAGTAGTTGTACAGCGGCGTGCCGTCACCGGGGTCGGTCAACTGGTCGCTGGTCATGGTGCTGGCAATGACCACGCCACCGGACAGCACTCGTATCAACACATCGCCCACTGGCAAGCCGCTGGTCTCAGATGATACCTTGCCGGATATGCCACCGGGCGGGACAGTGCTCAACTGTATCTCGACATAGGCCGTCTGCTGGGAGGTGATGGTAAAGGCCTGCAGCGGGGATATCTCGTAGCCGGCCGCCGACGCTCGCACCTGGTAGGCACCTGCGGGCAGTGCCATGATGACGGTGCCCGTACCGTCGGTGACCTGGCTCGCGACCTGGTTGTCGTATTCATCCACCACAGTCACGGTGGCGTTGGGGATGTCGGCGCCGCCGTCAGCTTTGCTCACGTGGACAGAAAGGACCCCGTCCGCCGCACCAAGTATCAGCACCACATTGGTGGTACTACCGGGGAGCACGACCACGCGCACCTGGTCAGTGCCATAGCCGACCTCCGCGCCGTCAGCAACCACGATGTATTCGCCGGGCGGGATTTCGGGGATGATGAAAGTGCCGTCGGCCGCAGTAGTTCCCTCAGCGATGGGATCGCCGAGGTCCTCAATGGGGATGTCCTGGGCGGGAGTGACGGCCGCCGAGCTGACTGCCGCCGTACCACCGTTTTCGTCGCCGTTGTCCGGCTCCGGCGGCACCGGCACTGGATAGACGCGCACCGTGACGTTGGCGATGAAGTCGCCGCTTGTCTCGGAGGTGACGATGCCGGCGATGGCACCGGGCTGAGCTTCCTTGATGGCGAAATCAACCTGGACGGGGAGCTGGCCGCCGTGGCAGTAGGCGCCGGTGGAGTGGTCAATCTCAAATCCGGTGCGAATGACCTCGAAACTCCAGCGGCCCGGCTGCAGCCCCTGCATAACAAAGGTGCCGTCTTTCTGACAGCGGACTGCATGTGTGCGGCTGCCCTGGCGCGCAAAGACGACCGGTTCGGGGTCGGTGACCGGCTGTGCGCCCTCGCTAATGGAGACGACCAGGCCCTGGAAGGCGCCTGTGCGCGCCCAGCATTTGAAGTTGTGCATGAGGTGGCTGCGATGGTTTGCGCAGTGGGCGGGAATTGGCGTGTGGGCGTTGATGTAGTGGCGGTGGACTTGCTCGAAACCGAATGAGAGAAAGACGAGACGCGCGCCTGTCGTGATGTTCTCGTAGCGCGTGCCCGCACCGGGACCATCTTCGTCGTCGTAGCCGTAGAGCTGTACCTCTCCGATGGGACTGATGATATCAGGCCGTTGCGAGTAGTGCGCTGCGTCGCACCAGCACGGGATACCGGATCTGGGAGTGTGTGGAGTTATCAGATCGAAGGGATTGTCGGCCGTCTCATACCAGTTGGGAGCAGGGATGACGTGGCTGCCGCCGGATCCCACCCAGGCGTCATAGGCCACCGGATCGGTTTCCGGTCCTACGGGGTTGAATTCCCAACCCCCGCCACCGACGTCATAGACGAAGGTCGCGCGCAGATAGGTGGTCAGGAAGGCGTTGGGCACCTTGCCGTCCAGGGTCAGGGCCCATGCGATGTCTTCGCCGCCGATGAGAAGTCGGCCGCCGAGGTCGAGGAACTGGCCGAGTCTTGCTTGAGTGGCTGCATCGAGAATCGTACCGTCGGCGATCCACTCGTCACCCGTATGGGGCGCGGCCCAGATGATGCACCTGTTGGCTACCGGCACGTGGCGTGTCGCCTTTGCGGTCGTGGGGTTCGCCTCTGCGTCGGCCGGGTCGAGCTGATACTCATCCGTCGGCAGGTAGTTGCGCAGTATCGTGTCCGGTATCGGCCCCCGACAAAGGATCCGCCAGACGTCGTAATCCTCGACGAAAGGACCGGCGATGCTGTCGTAGTCTATCGTCGAGTTGATCCAGCCATCTACCGTGTAGCCCGGGTTGTACCGCCAGTAGCTTTCCACCGGCCAAGGGTCCGGCAGCCAGTTGTTGTTCCAGCCGGTGAGGGAAATGAAGGCCTGGCCTTCACAGTAATCGTCAACGAACAGCAGCCGCTGGCTCGGGTTGAAGGTGACGGTGCTGAAGCCGTAGATGTCGTCATAGATGAAGGAGTTGCCCGCGTTATCCATGACGAGTATATCAATGATGTAGTCTCGGGGCCGTGTGAGGCTGGTGAAGGTTGCGGTGAAGATGCCATCATCCGCCTCGACATCAGGCGACGAGCCGTCGTCGTACATTATCGCGGAGCCGACGTACGCGCAATCGTATTCCAGGAACCGGTATCCGTCCAGCCATGTCTCAAATGACCACAGGTAGTCTTGGCCGATGTAGAGCTTGGTGGCGGGGTCTTTGAATAACGCCATGACCGCGCTGACACCGGTGTCTCTGTCATAGACGGGGACTTGAACGACTATATCCGCACCCGCTGCCGGGTTGCGATTGTCAACGGAGGGCAAGTCCTCGAGTGCCGGCGGAACCGTGTCGGAGACAAAGGCGGCCCAGATGTCGGGCTCAGTGCCCTGCGCATCGGCTCGCGTGGAGGTGAAGACAAAGCGGCTGCGTGCGCGCTCAGTGAGGTC
>JAUWOG010000563.1 GCA_030612305.1 Armatimonadota bacterium
CTCCAGTACACCAGCGAGATTGCGTCCTACGAGTTGCGCTCGCGCCTCAGGCAACTGTCCGCTGTGGCGCAGGCAGCGGCTCGCCATGGAGTGCGCTTCGGCGTGGTTATCCGCTTCGGCGGGGAGGATTTGCCTTCCGAAGACGATTTCGCCGAATTCTCCGGAGCGGTGCATCGCGCTCTGGGCAGTACCGCCGGCGCTTATGTCTTGGAGATGTCGCGCGCACAACTGGCGGCCGAGGACAGCGCCCAACACGCGGCCACACTGGCGTTGGCGATGCAGCAGGTGTGCGAAGCCGCCACGGTTCAGACGTCGCCGATCATCATGACGCCATTCGCCTTCGTGATGGAGGAGGTGGCGGTGGCACAGCCGTCCGCACAGCCATCTGCGGCGGCCGGCGACGCACCGGAGCCGGAGCCGGAGTCGGATGCTGAAGCCGCAGCCGGGCCGCTCAGCGTCACGGCGACCCTCATGGATGAACCGGCCGATGACGACGAGCTGAGCGTGACGGTAGTCATCATGGATGACCCGTGTGACCGGGCGACTGCCACGGAGCCGCCGGAGACTACGGGCACCCCTGCAGCGCCGGAAGCAACCAGCCCTCTCGTCCCGCGCGTCGTCAAGAGCGATCCGCAAGCGGAGCCGTATCCCGTGTATCACGTATTCATGCCGGGCGGCGATGAAGCGGGCGATTGGCTGCTGCCGGTGACCACGAGGCCCAACGGAGAGAAGCAGCCCGCCGGAGTGCCGGCCGATGCGCTGATGGTGCGGCAGATGCTCAGCGGGCTGGCGAACGGACATGGCGCGGCGTTCTGGGATGCCACAGGTGATGCCGCGGTCCTGACGGATGACGGCTCCGCCAATGCCTGCTGGGCGGCATTGTGGGCGATGTCGCGACAGCTTTGCGACAAGGCCTTCGCCGCTACGGAGGAAACGGGCGAGCGCGTCGTCGCCATCCGCTTCAACGGGGAGGATGAGGATACGCTAGTCCTCTGGGCCGTGACCGGGACGGAGGAAGTGCAGGTATCCGGCGACCTCGACGACTGTCGCATCGTGGACATCGGAGGGGCACAGCAACCGGCCGAGATGGTAGCTGGACGCCTGCGACTCGCACTCACGACTGCGCCGGTGTACTTGAGCATCTCTGCCGGCGGCGAGCTTCATCTCGAAGTGGCCACGGTGACCACCGGCAGCCCATGAACCGTTGTCGTTTGCCGTCCGCCTTCGCCGTCCGCCGTCCGGAGGGGCCGAATACGAGGCGGAAGCGCAGCTTCCCCCCGAGTATCCGGCCCACCGCCGGTGCCTTTCGCCGTCCCTCTCCAGAGGGTGCCCGCAGGGCGGGTGAGGGGCTCGTTTGCCGTCCGCCTTGTGCCGTTGCCGTCGGGAGTATCCGGCCCACCGCCGTTTGCCGTTGTCGTTTGGATTTGCTACAGCCATACTCTGACCGGAGACGCACATGACAGACCACGAAGACACCACGCCTCAGCACTACCCGGTCGCCCTGACGATCGCCGGGTCCGATTCGGGTGGCGGCGCCGGTATCCAGGCGGACCTCAAGACCTTCACCGCGTTGGGCGTCTATGGGATGTCGGCGATCACGGCGGTGACCGCGCAGAATACGACCTCGGTCAGGGACGTGCAGGTCATGCCGGCGGCTGCGGTGAGCGCTCAGATTGACGCCGTCATGTCGGACATCGGCTGCCACGCGGCGAAGACGGGGATGCTCGCGACGGCGGACGTAGTGGCCGCCGTAGCCGACGCCGTGCAACGCTGGGAGATACGCAACCTCGTGGTGGACCCGGTGATGATCTCAAAGAGTGGTCACCGACTCCTGGCCGAGGACGCATGGGACGCGCTGAAGACCAGGCTCCTGCCTCATGCAACGGTCGTGACACCGAACCTGCCTGAGGCGGAGCGGCTTGCGGGAATGCGCGTGTCGGGGCCCGCTGACATGCTGGCAGCCGCGCGCGAGATCTGTGCCGGCGGCTGTGGCGCAGCGATCGTCAAGGGCGGCCACATGGCCGGCGACGCCGACGACTATCTCTACGTGGCCGCCGATGACTCCCTGACTGTGCTCCCCGGCGAGCGCATCCCCACGAAGAACACGCATGGGACCGGCTGCACCTTCTCGGCGGCGATAGCTGCAGCTTTGGCCTGCGGGCTGGACCTGGTGGCAAGCGCGCGGCTGGCAAAGCAGTTCGTCACCATAGCCATCGCGAAGTCCCTGCCACTCGGTGCCGGCCATGGACCGACGAATCACATTGCGGCAGGCATCGCTCTCCGCCGGCGCCTCGCGGATGAGGCGGCGCATCGAGGCCTCGGCGGAGGCGAGCCATGCTAGTCGAGCTGGCATACGGCAGGAGCGGGCTACAGGTGGAGCTGTCGGACCGGAATGTCAAGCACGTGCTGTCTATGCCGCAGCTTCCGGTCGTTCCCGATCCAGCGCGCGAGGTGACCAGACGCCTTCGCGAGCCGGTGGGGAGCGCGCCTCTAACCGAACTGGCTGCCGGCCGCAGCGACGCCGTAATCGTGGTCTCGGACATCACCCGTCCGGTGCCGAACGCGGCCTTGCTGCCTCCGCTGCTTGAGGCCCTCGCCGGCGCCGGGATGAAGCCGCAGGATATCCTGATCCTCATCGCCACGGGCTTGCACCGCCCGAACACCGGAGCAGAGCTGGCCGAGATGCTGGGGCCGGAGGTGATGGCGTCCGGCTGCCGCATTGAGAACCACGTCGCGCGGGACCTCGACGCCCACGCCCATGTCGGCGTCACAGCCCAGGGAACGGATGCATGTGTTGACAGG
>JAUWOG010000207.1 GCA_030612305.1 Armatimonadota bacterium
ATCCAGGTTCTCGACTGGCAGACCCATCTCGATGAGCTTCCGCTCGACGAGGCCGGCTATTGTGGATTTGCCCGAGGCCGGGACCCCCGTCACCCAGATTACTACTCCGTGCTCTTCGTGTTCGCAACAGTTGCACATTGCTTTCATTCCACCTGTCTAGTGTCCTGTCCCAGAGATAACTTCACATGGTCTGAATAGCTCACCAAACTTGCGGCTCGGCCTTGGCTTTGAGCTTGACGCAGCATTTATCAATGGGTGGCTCGGCGTCCCAAGAAATGGGTGGCTCGGCCTGAGCTTTCGGCCTCATCGAAAGCTCAGGTGACAATTGAACAAGCTGTGCTTGTTCAATTGTCAGCTTCCAGCCCGAGTCTTCCGCCCCCGAGTCCGTTCGCCTCAACTTCTCCAATTGGACATCTCAAACTTGTTGTCGTGGGAAACCAAAGCCCTCCAATAAACGAACATACCTGCGGGACCCGACACTAGGCTCTTCTCAGGCGCGAGGCGGTATCTCGAAAAGCAGACGCAGGACGTAGCCGCCCTGCGTCTGTTTTCCTGCCTTCGGACATCTCGTTCCTACTGGGCCTCTATCTCCTCGACGACCTTCTTGACCAGCGCGAAGTCCTCCCGCGTCTGCGCGACGAGTTCAGCGTAGTCCATCTCACCGTACTCGCTGTGCAGCGACACCGTCCCATCATAGCCGAAGTCCTTGAGTAGCTGGAATACCTGCACCCAGTCCTGCACCGCCTCCTCGAAGCCCAGCATCTTCCGGCCGTGTACCAGCTTCCCGTTCTCATCTCGCTCCGTGACGAACGAGTAGCCTTTCAGCGCGACGAGGTTGATATACGGAGCCAGCATGATCATGCCCTGTCGCCAGCCATCGTAGCCGCCCTCGATGTACATGTGCCCGCTGTCAATGTAGGCCCCGACCGCCCGCGGATCCATCCCCTCCAGCAGCATGTACAGCACCGGGGCTAGTGCGCTCATATACGGCCCCGAGTGGATATGGACATTCGCCGATACCCCATAGTCAAGCGCCATTGACTGCAGCCCCGTCAGTTTCGTCTTCGCCCACTCAAACTGGGTCCAGAACTCCTTGGGGTTCGTGTAGTGCCAGTAGCCGAGCTTGAGCGCGGGCACGCCGCACTCCGCCGCCGCCTCGAATGTCTCCTCCGCATACGGCGACTGGGTGCTGGTGATATTCGTCGTCAGCAGACCCACGGAAAGCCCTAGCTGCTCCAGGAGTGCCACGGCTTTCGGCAGTTCGCTTACGACGTTCTCGGGTTCGATGCGTCCACCGGGCCGAACGGTCAGGTCAATGCCGTCGAGCCCGATGTCTCTCATCGTCTCCCCGACTTCCTGCAGTGACAACCCCAGCATGTCGAGATGCTTCGAGAACATGACGAATTCCATGGTTATTCTCCTTTGCAGAACTGATGCTACATGAGGTGTGGCAGGTGTTGCTTCAGAGTCACGTCCAGTCGGGGCTAGTTCTTCGTGTGGCGCGGGATTACCTTCATGGCCTCAAGCAAGCAGGTGGCGGAGGCGTCTGAGTTCATTGCGGACGATGCAGGCGGCCTCATCTATGCCCATGCCCGGACGTGCCAGGATCTGCTCCGCACCTACGGCGACAGCCACATGCACCGCCGTGCGCGCACTGATGTCGGTCTCATTGCAGCTTCCACCCATGTATGCGCCGAGGCCGTATTCCCTGCATATCAGCGCAGCCCTGATGCTGTCCCCGAGCAGCCCCAGGTCCGGCATCTTTATCTGTATCAGGTCTGCCGCTCCCGCGCTTGCGAATAGCTCCACGTCCGCGACCGTATTGCACCATTCATCGGCGATGATCTGCGGCACCGGCTCCGCAAGCTCCCCGACGGCCCGCCGGAGTTGGGCCATCAGCTCGAGCTGTTGAGCCTGGGTCGCCGCCTCCACCGGGGCTTCGATCTGGAGTTGCAGCGGCGAGACCACACCCGCCAGGAGCCCGATATACTCAGCCATAGCGCGGATGTCACCGTCGAAGGCACGGCCAATGGTGCCGTAGCAGTCGAAGTGGATGCAGGGCCGATAGCCGGGTCGCGTCTGGTGCTGCTCGATACGCGCCATTATCCAGCGGGCGTAATCAAGCAGCTTTTCTCCTTGATGCCCGAAGTCGTCGTCAACGCTCTTTATCAGGCCATGGGGCAGAACGTCCATCTCGCGGTAGAGCGCCTTGTCCACGCCGGCGTGGCGGGCATCGCCTGTTTGCACGCCGACTCTGGGGTCCTGGCGGCTGATAGTCAGGCCATACTCTTCGGCGATGACAGAAGCAGCGGGAATGCGGCGGGCCGCGGCGACAGCCTGCAGAAGAGCCTGGGAGGTGGCGTAGAGGACTGCGGTGTGGAAGGGTCCGTGCCTGTCGCTCAGCTCGAGGAGTCTTCCCTCCAGGGATCGGAAGTCGCTGACTGAGGCCCCGGCAAAGGCGGGGATGATGTGCTCCTCGACGGTGCTGATGCCGCTGGAAGCGCGAAAGACGGGATCGCGTCCGGCAATGCCTGCGTAGGTTACGCTCCCGCCCTCGCCGACGGCAACAGTCCCGTCGGAAAGCTGGATGAGTACGGAGACAATCTCCCCGGGCTCGCGCACACGCTCAAAGCCGGGGGTCAGGGGCTGGCCAGTGACGAGGTAGTGATTGACAGACGCTGCGGCAGCGAATGCGGGCTTGTCACCTACATACCACCCGCCTTCACCGGCCACGGCGGCAATCGAGGAGAGCCTCATGAGAAGTGCGCCTGCTCATTTACGTGCAGATAGCCAGGAGACAAGTGGCGGACGCTCCACGTCCGGCTGAAGCCTGACCTACGCGTTTGGTGGGTAGGTCGGAGTTAGAAGCCGATGGCGCATTCGGCGCGCAGCATCTCCTGGCTCTTGGCACCCGGTGTGGCATCGCTTGCGAGGTCCTGCCGCGCGTAGGTCAGGTGTATGTCGAGGCCGCGCGCGATCTCCCTGGACAGCGTAATTCCGAACAGCGTGTCATAGTCGTCGTTGGCGAACTGGCTTAGCAGCCACCAGTCGCTGACGGCTTTCGGTCGCAGATAGACGAGGCTGATCGGCGTATCTCCGATATGCGTGCTCAGATACGCTCCGTGGCACTTGAAGTTGGTGATAGCGAAGGGGTTCTTCAGCCACCGGTCCCAGGGGATGAGGTTGCCCGGCCGGCTGAGCTGCGTCGTCTCGTAGTAGGGATGCAGCGACGAATAGACGACATCGTACTCTGCGTCTATGTTCGAGTAGTAGTATGTCAGGCAGAGGTCATCGGTCGCCACAAGGTCAACAGTGAGCGCCACTGCATCGTCCACGCTCTTGAACGGATACCTGGCCCGGTTGGCGTGGCGGTTCTGTCGCGCATACTCCGCGCAGAGGTACTTGTCATGAGCCAGCCGGTACTTGAAGTCTGCGCCATAGACGATCTCGTTGCCCGTGCCGTCGGGCAGGGCATTGAACGCCAATGACCATTTCGGGCGCTGATAGGCCAGCCGGGCCGCCACATAGCCGTCGCCTTGTCCGGGGAAGGGCCGGGCCGGCAGCCAGTCATACGAGGCACCCGCAGCGATGAAGTCGAAGTCCAGATGCGTGCCGAACAGGTCCTCTTTCTGCAAGCGGATGCCCGCCAGACCGCGGCGCTCGTTGTTGACCATCAGCCCCATTCCGTAGCAGAAGAACTGCCGACCGATAGTCCAATTCGCGTGGAAACTGCCTCGGGTGGGGAACTTGACGTAGGCTTCTTCGAGCCAGAGGTCATTGCCGCCGAATCCGTAGGGCCGGTTGCCCGGGGTATTCATGAAGCCGGGGCCCTCACCGATGTCATAGCCAACTACGCTGAGCGGCACGTACTCGTCCGCCCACCTGAACGAAATGCGCAGGAATGCGTCATCGGTGACATTCCCCTGCACGCCCACTCTGGCGCTGAGATTATCGAACTCGCTGCCGAAGTTGACGTCGCCGGCAAATCCGATGCGGTAACTCAGCCACCCGAAGGGCTCGATATCCGGCTTCCGGGCCTCGATTACTGTTACGCGTTGCGCGATTCGCTCGACCTTTTCCTGCAGGGCTGCGACATCCCCCGGGAGTCGCATGAACTCGGGGCAGAATTCGATAGTGAGTTTCTCAACGATGTGGGCGATCTCGGTTTCGCCAGGCTGCCCCACTCCGTCGGGCCCGGGCTTCCCTGGCGAGCCGGCGTCTCCCGCCGGGCCTTTCGGTCCTTCTGGGCCGTCAGCACCCTTGGCGCCCGGCTTGCCGTCAATACCGCCTTTGGGCCACATAATAGCGTACATGTCGAGGAGCCGCGAGATGGCCATAGCGAATTCGTAGCGCGTCAGTCTGCGCTCGCCGTCATAGGTGCCGTCCGGATAACCAATGGTGATGCCGATTTCACACAACTGGTCCACTGCATCATACGCCCAGTGGTCGAAGGGAACTGTCTGAATCGGGCCCTCTTGCCCCCATGCGGCATGGCCGGCACTCAGGCCGACCAGCACGCTCATCAGGACGAGCAAATGGGTCTTTCTCATGGTTCTCTCCATTTCGCGGGCTTGACGACGTTCTTGCGGCCGTCTCGTCGCCACAGCAGCACACGCACACGAACTGCGGCCGGGCTTTTGTCCCGGTTCAAGCCAGGCGTCCGAATGACGCGCCACGTCGGCGGGGCTGCGGTCTTTGCGTTTTTCTTTGCACAGACGTACAATTTCCGCGCGTCCCGTTCGGGTATGCGGGACGTGCCGAGCCTGCACCGACACATGAGGGGGAGTATAGCATACCTGCCGCGCTATGCAAAGAGAATCTGTTCGTATCAAGTTGTCTTGAGCGGTTAGGTGGTGCGTCGCGGGGCGGGCGTCTTCGGTCTCTCTCTGCAGTTTCCGTACCGAGGTGGGGGCGCGAAAAAAAGGACCCCCGACTTGGGGGTCCTTTTGGTGCTGTTGTTGCTGCGGGCTGCTACTAGAAGCCGATCTGTACGCCGGCCTGCAGCAGGTCCACGTCTTCATAGACCGCCGAACTTCCGCTCTGACGAGCGTAGGTGAACGTCATGTTCACGCCGTCAGCCAGTTCCCGCGTCGCACTAAGCGCATAGAGCGCATCGTACTCCGGCGAGCCGGGGCCGGTCTCCAGGTCAACATCATAGTAGCAGAACGTGAACGGCGTTGACCCGATCGCGAAGTTCAGCGTGCCGCCCAATACATCGCGGCCCGCAAAGATCGGCGTGTTGCGCAGCCAAC
>JAUWOG010000389.1 GCA_030612305.1 Armatimonadota bacterium
CTTTGCGACTAGCTCCGAGGTATCTGGCTCGGTGCACTCGAAGCCGAAGTAGAGCGCCTCCTGATCCGCGCAAGCCCGCACGATCGTGGTCACTTCGGTGCCGGGGACATGCAGGTACGGGATGAAGTCGGCGATGCTTCCCGCGCTCTCCCAGCAGGCTTCATCGAGCGCGCCGTCGATGGCCAGTGGCTCCCCGGCCACGCCACAGCGCAGCACCTTATCGTCCGAGCGCCGCGCCTCCTTGGCCATGACATCCGCGCGATCCAGCACGGGTTCGACCTGAACGGCAAGCTGCGGCAGCTCCGCGCCAGGCGCGACGGTGACCCGCAGGTCGTCGTAGTACGCCACGCCCTGTCCGTGGAGGCCGAAGAATACTGTGACACTTGCCGCCTCCGCAGGGGCCGGCGCCACGCCCATCACCTGCGTCCACTCGTCGGTGGGCACGCGCGGTCCGCGCAGCAGCAGTCGGCCCTCGCTCAGCCGCTTGCCCTCCGCGTCCTGGAAGTAGAGCGACACCAGCGGCAGCGAGCGCTCGGCCAGCTCCGGGGCCTTTGTCCACGCCGAGACGCGCACGCTCTGTCCCGGTCGCACGAATAGCCGCGGCGGGTATGTGCGCCAGTGCGGGCGGTTGGTGTTCTTCGGCGGCTCGCCCTGATACACGCGCGCGATCTTCAGCGACCGCTCGCCGGAGTGTGCCTCCTCGTCGGTCCAGACGCGCTCGCTCGTCTCTCCCTGCTTGTCCGAGCCGCCCGGGCACATCCCCACCGGGCGGTCATCTCGCTCGGGTTCGGCCTGTTCGAAGCTCGTCTCCCATAGCACGCCCGGCTCGCCGACCGTGTAGCTTCGCGGCAGCGGTTGCCACGCTCCCGCCGCGTCGGGCTGGACGGTCGCAAAGTACAGGTCCCAGCTTCTGCGTTCGAAGCACTCGAGCACCTCGCCGGTCCAGCCCACTCGCAGCACTGGGTTTCCCGATGCGTGCCGCAGATCCGCCTCCTGTGCAAGGGTGATCTCAAGCCGCTCGCGACTATCCGCCTCGATCAGCGCCAGCGAGTCCGCCGCCAGCGTGCGCTCGTAGCCAAGGAGCGCGTTGAAGTCGATTTCCACGCTGAACTGCGGCGTTTCGCGCTCATACAGATCGCCCTCCACGCTGAGGCGTATACGAGCGTCGGCACCCCTCACAGCCCAGTCCTGCGCGAGCGCGTGCGTGCAAAGGACCATCAACAGCGCGATCGCGAGCCACGCGGTTGTCGCCGCTGTACGCGATGCCCGATACCCGAGCGCCCGTTCCCGGCCGTTGATCACTCCAACACCCCCTCAATCTCCATCATGTATCGGGCGATGCGCCACCGGTACCTGTCGAGGTCGTGGACCGGCCAGAACTTACCTTGTACGTCCCGGTCGCTGCGCGGGTCGCCGCTGACATAGGTCGAGCCCGCGGGGATGTCGTCGAGCTTCTCATCCAGCCACGCCTGCGCCTCGTCGGCGATGCGCTTCGCCTCGGCCCTGTCTGAAGCGCGCGCCCGCCGGATCAGCCGGTTGAGGTTCCATAGGTACTCATAATCCACCGCGCCCTGCACGAGTCGCTTGAGCCAGACGGTCGGCTCGATGGTGGTCATGCTGGTGGGCAGGCCCATCGGGAACATCGTCCCGATCTCGAAGACGTTGCCCGGCTGGCCGTTGGCGTAGACGCCCGATTCGTAGCTTGCGCGCGTGATTCCGTGGCGCCAGCAGAACCAGCCCATCGAGAAGCGGCTGCGCGTGAAGTTGTAGGCCCACAGGGCGTCGCCCGTCTCGCGCATGGTCCGCAGTTGCTCGGGGTACATCATGGCCCAGTTCGGCTGCGGGTATTTCACCAGGCCGCGCTCGATGGCGGCCATGTCCATGGGGCCGTTGCCGCGAAGCGTGTTGCTCACGCCCATCTCGTGCAGCAGCGTATGCACGTCGATGGCGAACTGCTTCCCTTGCTCGCCGTAGTTGGTGACCTCGCCGAGGCACTCGAACGCGATCTCCGGCCAGTCATGGGCCTTCGCGTAGTCGTCGATGTAGCGGATTGCCTGGCGGTACTTCTCCCGCCCTTGCTCGGTGGGTATGAACTCCACGCCGGGGTTGTTCGGGCGACTGAAGTGCCCGCCGAACATAATGTTCAGAATACCCGTGCGGCAGGTCCTCGCGGCGTCCCGGGGCCATGCGTCCTCCTCGCGCAGGATCTCCATCAGCCGTTGCGTGTCGCTCATGTCCACGCTCACGACCTGCTCGTCCTCGATCTTCACCGAGCTGCTACCGCGCGGAATGATGCACTCGGCCCGGCAGTACTGGTTGTCACGCATGAACCGCACCTCGGCGCGCATCGCCTCCCAGTAGCGCTCCTCGTCATTGTTCGGGAGATACGCATCGGCGAGATAGTACATGGTGCCAAAGTACATGAAGCGCTCGACGGGCGGTGTCTCGAGCTTCACGGGGATCACGCGCAACGCCAGCTCCATCTCCGCCGGCGGCGCGTTCGCAGCGGTGACGGTGATCGTGCCACGGTAGACCCCCGGTGTGGCATCCTCGGGCGTGTCGATGGTGATCCAGAAGCGCTTGCAGGTCCTCTCGCCGATGAAGGTGGGGTGCAGCGGCAGGATGAGGCACTCACGCACCGCGTAGCTCGCGGCATCACGCTGCTCGGCATGCCACGGCGCAAATTGCACCAGCCCCGGCGTTACCGCATTGCCCGGTAGTACCGCACCGTCCTCGCTGTTGAGCTTCCCGAGGGTGAAGGTAACATCCTCGAGGTCGCGCAGGCCGAAGACGGCGAAGCTGGCCTGCTCCTGCTCGCCGGGGGTGGCGAACAGCTCGATCCGTTCGCGGCTGGCGGCGGCCGCAGGCTCTGACCAGGGAGTCAGATCGTCCGAGCAGTGAACCTCCGCCACGACATATCCGCGCTGGCGCTCCATCTCGGAGGTCTCCGCGGGCGGATCCAGTTCGGGGCGCTGCTGCTGCCAGATGCCATGCCAGGCCGCCCGGCGCATCTCGTCGATGCGATCGATCTCCTCCTGCACCCGCCCCGCGACGCCTCGTTCAGCGATTACAACCGCGTTGACCGGGAAGCTCCGGTGATTCCCGAAGCCCAGCACGATTGCACCGTCAACCGCGACGGCGTCGTGCCGATACCAGGCGAAGCGTGACTCGATGAAGTGCTCCCAGGGGTCGTCATCGGGCCGCCAGTCGTAGTCTGCGACCTCGAAGAGTTTACCCTCAGGGTAGGCGATGGTCTCGACGGTCTCGCCGTTGATGACCAGCGCGTGGTCGTCGCGCATGTAGCGCAGCCGCCAGATGTTGCCCATTGCGCCACTGAGCACCCAGACGGTGTACTCCCCCTCCGGCACATCCACGCGGAACGTGCCGGTGCGTTTGCCCAGCCCGGAGATATCGTCGATGGCGAGTCCGTCAATGCGGGTGGCGGAGTATGCGCGCAGGCCCTCGGCTCCGCTCGCCCAGCCGTAGCCCCGGTCCGCCGACCAGGCCGTCTCCGGCGTGACCTGCGCGAACCCGGGCCAGACGGGCGTGTCAGCCCCGCCCATGTCGAAAAGCCAGATGTTCGGCGCGGCCCCCCCGGCGGTGGTTGTGGTCAGGGCCAGCACCATGCACACAGCAATCGCGTATCGCAGTCTCATCAGCACGTCGCCTCCGTTCGGACGCCATCTGCTCTACTCTGCGCTGCGATACAATCGGGCAGGCGCGCCCAGCTCCAGCCACTTCTTTACGTCCTGGGTCGTCTCGGCGCCCGGGAATGCCGGAGCGTATGCCGTCACCAGACGGCACGTTTCCTGATACGGGTTC
>JAUWOG010000235.1 GCA_030612305.1 Armatimonadota bacterium
CACTGTCGGATTGGACGTGGCTTCCGCCGCCGGTGTTCCCCCCTGCAGCCTGTCAGCGCTCTGTGCCCTCCGCACTCTCACCTGCCGCCGCTCAGTGCGGCTCGTAGTCGCCGTACAGCTTGTCGTAGGTCGAGCGGGCGATGAAGAACACGCTGTAGGTGATGGTCACCGCAGTCGGCTCAAACGGCTGCGGCACGGTGCGCCCGCCGATGAAGTCCAGCGACATGCAGGAATGCGATTCATATTTGTCCGGTGCCTGGTCCGGTTCATCTTCGCCATCATAGAAGCCGATCCCTGAGTCAGGCAGCGACTTGAAGACCTCGTCATTGGTGGTGATGAGAATCTCCTCACGCGGCCCGGACACCGCAAACCAGATGCCATAACCCCGGTCCAGTTCCGCGCACGAGCGGAATGCCTCCGGACCCAGGGGAGACGGCGAATCCGCTCGCCTGTTTCGCAGATGCAGCCAGTCACCCGCGCTGTTGGCGTACCGGTTCGACCAGTCATCATTGACGTCCCACCAGATATCTGCATACCGGTACCTGGCGCCCTTCGGAACCTGCACGGACAGCGTCGCGTCATAGTGGTCTTCGAAGAAAACCAGCGTCTTCTCGAATGAAACCTTCCCTTTCGACTTGTCCCTCCGGTTTTGCAGATGTCCCTTTTGCACCAGCGCCGGGTGGCCCTCTACGGTTGTCGCGTGCGCCTCGACGAAGGTATTGTCCATAGTCACGTAGCCCTGGATCTCGGCGACATCTGCGCCCGTGAAGGCGATGTTGTCGAAGAACCGGCACATCGGCGCGAAGGTGTACTCGGGCGTCCAGTACTGATCCAGCCGCCGGCCCGTCGCAGCCGGTATCCGCACCTGGACACCGGCGTATCCGTGGCGCTTGGCGAACTTCAGCAGATAGGAGCCGTTGTCGAAGAGGAAATCGCCGCTCTCGTCCCGCTGCAGCCACTGCGACATATCCTTCATCTCTACCCCCTCAGCGCAAGCCGGCAGCGTCAGCAACACCGCCATCGTCACCAGGAATACGTGCTTCACCATCTTCTGCCACCTACTCCTTCGGCATGAGTTGCAGATCATCGAACCATGAGACGCCCTTGCCCTTGCTCCACACGAAGACCTCGAAGGAAGTGTGCCCCGCCTCGGCGGTCACCTCCCATGAGAACGGTGTCCACTCGGCGACGTTCTCAAGCTTCGGGCTCTCGACATACTGCTGTTTGAGATCGCCCTCAACCGGGCCGCACAGCGATACGCCGCAGCCGCCTTCCGCCTCACTCCTGTACCAGCCCGAAAAGATGTATGTCTGGCCTGCCACGAGCTTCGATTGCTGTCCGACTATCAGGTAAAGACTCCCACCGATGCCGGTCATCTTCACCGCGCTGCCCGTGCGGCCTTCGCCCTTGGCCACGATCGTCTTCCACTTGGTATCCTCCTTGACCCCCCAGGCCGCGTAGCGCCAGCCGCTGGCGACCAGACTCGCATTGGCCTGCTCGAAGCCGGCGTTGGCGACCAGCGGCGCGGTGCTGAAAGCCACGCCCAGCCTCAGAGTACTCCGCCTCGGCGTCGCATCGGGCACAACGACGCTCACAGTGTGATCTTGCTTTGGAAGCTCCCCGGGCGTGACGGTAATATCCGCGTGCTTCCCGTCGGCGCTCTGGTCTATCTTCACCTTCCCGCCGTACGCGCTGACCTGACGCCCGTCAATGAGCACCGTCAAGGCGCCGCTGTTGATCGGATTGAGCTTATCCGCCACGGTGAAGACCAGCCGCGAGGGCGTCTCGAAGAAATGCCCCGCATCCATCGTCGCGCCATTCGGACTGAGCGCCATGTCGCCGATGGTGGCGGCTTTCAACACTGGGGCCTCGGTGTCAGGCAACGCCAGCCAGTTAGGCCGGTCGAGCAGGATGATGGTGAAGCCTGCCGCATCGCCGGGCAGGAGAAATGACGTGCCGGCGGCGGCCTTCTCCACCTCCAGCCGCTTCCATTCGCCGTCCGCAGTGACATACGTGGGCTCATTGACAGCCCTGTCGGGTCGCAGTGTGACTTCACAGCGCACAGTGGACGAGATGGCTATCGTGCGCACCTGGTATTCGGCAGGCGCAGGCCAGGACGAGGATGCCAGGACAGTGAGCGCTATCAGGCAAAATGCCAACGCAGCGAGTCGCTTCATTCGGTTTTCCTCCTCAGGCCATCGCACGCGCCCGATTGCAGTCAGCCTTCAGGCCGCGCGACGGGTTCCTACTGCTTGAGTTTCAACTCCAGGTCATCGAAATATACATCGCCCTGGTACTTGCTCCACACGAATACCTCATACAGCGGGTGGCCCTCGCCGGCAGTGAACTCCCAGGAGAACGGCGTCCAATCCGGCGCTGCCGGCATCATCGGGCCGGAAATGTACTGCTCCTTGAGTTCCCCTTCCGGTTTCCCGTAGAAGGAAGCCGCACACGCGCCCTCGCCGTCCGTCTTGTAGTACCCGGAGATAACGTAGGTCTTCCCGCCCTCCGCTTCCACCTGCTGCCCGACGATCAGATACAGGTGTCCCGCGATCCCTGTGATCTTCAGCGCATTCCCACTCCGCCCCTTGCCCTTCGCAACGGTGGTTTCGTATTCCGTGTCGGGTTTCCTGCCCCACGCTGCGTGCCGCCAGTTCTGCGCGAACCCGCCGGACTTCACCTTCTCGAAGCCGCCGTTCTGGAGAAGCGGCGCGGTACTGAAAGCGACCGCCATCTCGAGCGTGTTATGCCGTGGCGTGGCATCCACGACCGTCACTCCAACCGCATGTTTCTCCGCTGCCAGCTTTCCCGGCTCGATCGCGATGTCGGCATGTTTTCCGTCTTTGCTCTGCGTGATGTTCACCTGCGCACCGCACTCGCTTGCCTCCAGGCCGTCTATGGTCACCCTCACACGACCGCCGGCAAGCGGATTCAGCTTGTCGGATACGGTGAGGGTAATGCTCTTCGGCGTCTCGGCGAAGCGTCCGGCGTTCATCCCTTCAGCCTTGACATCCAGCGAAATTCCGCCGACACTGACGGCTTCCAGGACCGGCGGCTCCGTATCCGGCAGCGTCAGCCACTTCGGCTTGTTCAGCAGCACCACCGTCGAACCGACCGCGTCGTCCGGCAGCGAGAAGCGCACTCCCGTGGCTGTCTTGCCCACCGCAAGCTTCTTCCACTTGCCATCCGCATCCACATAGACGGCCGCATTCGTCTCCCCGGCCGCAAGCGTGACCTCCAGAGACGACGTGGCGGTGAGCGCTATCGTCTGCAACTCGTACTTCGCATCCGCACACCAGCCCACTTGCGCCGTGACGCAGAGCAATACGCAGACAATGACCAGGGGCATCGCGAGCCTCATGCGATCTGCCTCCTCTGTTCAGTTGCCGATCGTGTACACATTCGCCTCGACCTTCAGCGGCAACTCCTGCCCCGCGCAGAATACTCTCGAAATCGGCCGCGAGCTGAACACCTGCAGCTTCACCTCATCTGCCGGCACCGGCTCGGCATGGGGAGTGAGGCTCTCAGTCATCGCGACATGCACATCTTCGCCCTCGCCACGCCAGATCGCTACAGTCACCGGCTCATCGCGACCCGTGGCGATAATCTGATTGTCTCCACCCCGCAGCGAAGTGCCCTCCTGCAGGTAGAGGTAATTCCAGCAACCCGTCCGCGAGACAGCGAAGAAGCTGCCGTCGTGCGCATACACAGGCATGCCCGCTTTCACCGGGCCACCGGACGTAAGCAACACGAACTGCGTCTCGCCGAGGTATCCGGTGATGCCCCGACCATCCGGCAGCGCCTCGATCTTCGGGAACTCCGCCAGCGGCGGGATGTCGGTTTTCTCCTCGTCCTTCTCGAAGACCGCGTCGTCGAACCATGCCTTGCCCTCGCCGAAGAAGTTGAGTGCGATACAGACGCGGTGCGTGCCTTCGGGAGCCACGCCTTCGATCTCCAGCTTAGTCCAATCGTCGGAGAGGGTACTGTCTGTCCGCGCCCCCGCGAAGGATTTGCTGGGGCCGTAGTAGTACAGCGCCAGATTCGCGCCTCCGCTCGTGGCCTCCGTCTTCACCCAGACACTCGCCTTCAGCTTCGTCCCGGGCTGCATCGGCAGCCTCGGACTGTAGTAATAGCCGGACTTGTCAACCCGTCCCGACGCCTTGCCGCTGCGGAACACTTCGGTGTCCATGACGTGGTTGGGCAGGTCCTCGTTGGCTCGCGGGCTCCATCCCATCATCCCATGCTCGAAGCCCTCGTTGCGCACGAGCGACCGGCTGTAGAATGCTCGCGGCGCCATCACTGTGATGAAGTCCGCCGCCTCCACCTTCTCCGTAGAGGCGCGCAGGAACTGGCCATACGTCTCCGCCCCCGGATACAGTTGCGCCTCGGTCCTGATTGGTTGCGAGCCGTACATCCAGCATGAGAGCTCCCCGCTCTGGCCACTGATTATCCACTGGTCGCCCTCAAGCCGCTCGCAGATGCTCTGTGGCCCTGCCTGCAGCAGCATGTTGTAGCTGTGAGGCTGCGGCCCCTCCACATGATCTACCATCACGAAGAAATGCGGCTTGAAGTAGAAGATGTTGCGCGTGAAGTCATCGAGCACGGTCTGCTCCTTGGTGTTGTAGGCAGGAGCCGCTTGCCCTTGCACATAATCAAACGCGCCACAGGAGAAGAACTTCTCGATTCTGCCGCCCGTATTGCGCAGTTGATCGTGCCCCGGGGTGGGATGCTTCTCATCCTGCATATAGTCGTCATCAATATCCATCACCATCGTCGCGTGGCCCATGGAGCCCTGACTGAACTTAAGCCGCGTCTTGTCCTTCCAATCACGGTAGCCGCGGTCGGCTATCAGCCAGTCCCCCAGATAGCTGATTACGAAGGCGTTGTGATCATAGTGATTGTGACCGATCGAGTTATCGTAGGGACCGGACTTGAAAGCCAGGTATGGTGTATGCGGCTCGTAGCCATCCCGCAGGATCGCGTAGCCG
>JAUWOG010000446.1 GCA_030612305.1 Armatimonadota bacterium
GACTGTCCGGGCCACTCCGTGCGCCTGCACCCCTGGTTCCGGCACGCCAGCTCCTTGCCGCCGCATGTATCCTGCTCGTCATCGTGGCAGGCGGCGCGTTCTACAATGCCCATCTCGGCTCAGGCGCAACGCCCGGCGACACCGGCATCGGCCTGGCCGTCGCCGACGGCACCACCTCCGGCTCCGCCCATACCCCCGTAGCGATCGGAGGGGCGCATCACATCTCGCGACCGGTCCGCGTGCGGTCCGACTCCCTCGCCGTGGACGACTTGATACTTCACCATGACAGCTATGAACTGACCAGACCTCTGGGTTCTGATCCCGGGATCAGACTTATCAATCACTCAGCAGAGTAGCTCCAAGCCGAGTGAATTCCGAGCCGGGTGAGCCTCATACGCCACCCGGCAACCTCGCCATCCAGGCGGGCCGACATCGCATACCAACGCCATGCCTCAAGCAGCGTCATGATGGGCGGGAACGAAAACCCTGGTTCTCTGCACTGGGCCGGTGCGTTGCGGCAGCGCTTGAGTGGCGGTGCCACGACGCTTTGCGTCCTCAGCCTCGCGCTTTGCGGGCATCTGTGCGCAGACCCCGACCCCTATGCCATCATGCGCACGGCCATCATGTCCCAGGGACAGGTGGACTATGCCGCCGAGCGTGTCGTCACCCTCTCCTCGAAGGGGCGCGCCACACGGGTCATTCGCCAGAGAGTGACTCGCAAGCGCGGCGACAAGCAACGCATCGAGACACGACAGCCCCCGTCTGACGCGGGCTGCCTCGTCGTCTCTGACGGCGCGATCCTGTGGGAATACAATCCGCACAAGGGCCTCGTCATCAGGCGGCAGTTGGAGGCCCCGGCGACGCGGCAGGCAGCTCGCGCCCGCGCGGCCAAGCTGATCAAGAACGGTGTCAGGCTCCAGTACAAAGGCCGGCACACCATCGCCGCCCGCACCGCCCACGCCATCGTCATCCGGGACCTCAGCGGCGCTCTGCTCCGCAAATACTGGATAGACGCCGGCACAGGGGGCCGCCTGAAGATCGAGAAACACGACCTGTCCGGCGCGCCCTACACGCGCAGCGAGATCACGGCAATAGACTACTCGCCCGGTTTCACGGCCGCCACCTTCGCCTTCCGCCCACCGGCCGGCGTCACGGTCAGTAAGGCGCCGCCACCCGCGAAGCGCATGAGCATCGCCGCCGCACAGAAGCTGGCCGGCTTCTCCGCCGTGATACCGCAGCATCCGCCGCCCGGATACGTCTTCGAAGCCGACAACGCCGCCGTCACGAAATACCTCGGCCAGCCGACGCTCTGGCTCACCTTCAGCAACGGCGTGACGAGCTTCTCGCTGTTCGAAACGCCCTCCCGCGAGAATGCGCAGCAGCGGGCCGCCAATAAGGGCCGCTCCGCAACACAGTGGTGCGACCACGGCATCTGCTTCACCCTCGTCGGGGACCTCAGATCCGTGCAGGTTGAGGACCTTATCAGACGGCTGAAGCGGTAAGGATCGCAGCCGCAGCCGCGCACGAAAGAGCGCCAGATCATCACCGATGCCGAGGCGCTTTTTTTGCGTTCGCCGGCAGGGGAAGCCGAGAGGAATCCACTTCTGCGCGGGAAGTCTCATTGGGATAGTATTCCGCTGCACTTGCGGCTCCACAGGCGCGCAGAATCCGCTTCATCTCGGTCGCAACGGGCAGCTTGAGGTGAGGGGTCGAATTAGCCCATAGCGCGTTTTTCGGCGATTCTATACCCTCTTGTTTTGCCGACACCCCGGGGCCAGTGAGGCCCTGGGGGAGCGGCCTTGCAGGATCCCATATTTGATGGTATCCCCCGCCCAAAATGGCACTCCCCAGGGGTCAACGGTTACCTGTACCAGGACGAGAATGTCCTGCTCACCGCCAGCAAGCACTGAGCCCCTTACGCTCGTGACCCTCCGGGGCAATGAGGGGTGGGAACAGGGCCTACCTCCCCACCGTCACGACCAAAGCAAGCGACAGCCCTTCAACCCCTGATACTGTTGGCCTGAGAGAGTGTGGGTGGTAGCTGCAGAGCCGGAAGACGCGGCGTTTCGTTGTCGGCTGAGCGGAAAATAGTGAGAAAATGCGAAGAATGTGACGGGCCGAACGGGCAGGAATATCGCGCTGATGGTATGGGCAACTGAGGCCGTCTGCTCCGTTCGACATCGGGCACAAGCCAACAATAAGCTATCCTATTGAAGCGGCAGGCGTACGTGGGGAACGACCGGCCGGCGTCAGTCCATCAACAAGTGGATGCGGATGTTGATCGCCGACATGCGGAGGAGCGCTTCGGCGAACTCGGGGTCATGGGAATCGAGGACAATGGCGACGAAGTTGTCCTGCTGCATGATGGCCCTGGTGACCCCTTCGGTGGTCTGGATGGTCGCGTGGTGGTCGGCGACCTGGCCAAGCGGCTCGACCGCGGCGCCGCCATCATAGAAGTCTCGGACGGAGTCCTCATAGCCGGCGGCCGCGGCATCGAAGTCGGCAGAGCGCGCCAGCACGAAATGGCAGTGGTGCTCAAAACCCTCGAGATAGCTGAGAATGACTACGTCGGAAACAGCGCCAGATGCGGGATTGACCCACTGATGGTAGAAAGGCCCGTGCACCTGGCGACCATCGCACGGGAGGACGCGGAGAAGCGCAGGAAGACGGCCGGGCACGGGAATGGATTCGAGGGCCGCCTCTGCGACTTTTCGGACTTGCCCGCGGAGCGCGACATCGTCAGTGGCTGGATACGCGTGGACATAGAAGCCGCCGCGCCAGACGCGGAGGCCCGCACCCAGCCAGTAGGAATTGGTGCGGATCAGTGGCGCAGGAAGCTCGGCGGACGCCTCTCTAGCGGCGGCAAAGAGACCGTACGCCGCCATCTCGCCGGCCATGTGGTGGATGTCCAGAGTGATCTGGGACTCGCCCGGAGGGATGGCGTAAACCGCGCCAACGGTCCATTGATGTCCGCGTGCGAGCAGGCCATCAGCCCAGGGGTACTTGGCGAGCGCGGCGGAGTCATAGACGACCGGGCTGGAGACGATGCTGCAACCGGCGAGGCGAGCCGGAAGCTCCCTCAGTATGACCACAGCCCCGTCGGCATCCGGCGCGACCGGAGGAGCGGCCTCAACAGGCTCAGTAGCATCAGGCGCGTCAGCCGCGCCCGCACAGGCCGCAGCCAAGGCCAGCGCCAGGATACAGACGAGCGTCGCGATTCGGTGTGTGCGGGTCATCGTAGTCGGGTTCCATATTAGCACCTGCGGCGGGT
This sequence comes from Armatimonadota bacterium, assembly GCA_030612305.1. GTDB lineage: Bacteria > Armatimonadota > Zipacnadia > Zipacnadales > UBA11051 > UBA11051. Next base: position 3,272 of record JAUWOG010000446.1, read on the forward strand.
CGAGCGCAACGGCAAGGACAAAGGCAAACGGCAAAGGTGAGGGTAAGGGCAACGGCAAAGGCAAGAGCAAAGGCAAAGGTGAGGGTAAGGGCAAAGGCAAGAGCAAAGGCAAGGTCGTGGGGGGGGGGGGCCCCGCCCCCCCCCCGGGGCGGGGGCGCGCCCCCCCCCCCGCCCCCCC
>JAUWOG010000253.1 GCA_030612305.1 Armatimonadota bacterium
GTTGAGGGCGGCACCTCAGCCTACTGGTTCGGCACACTCCTCTTCCATGCCGACAAGTGCACCATGCCCATGGCCGAGTATGGCGCAGCCATCGCCGCCGAAGGCGTGCCCGGCGGCGGCAACTCCGAGCGCGCTCTGGTCCCGACCAAGGAATGGATCAACAACATGCAGACCTACGGCCAGACGAAGGAGCCGTGGACATCGCCGCACTGGAAGGGCGACATCGAGGCGCTCGACTATGCCAACAGCGTCCCCGCCGGTGCGAAATGCGTCGCCCAGCTCATGCGCTACGGCGGCCATGAGTGCCAGGGCGAGCAGGACGCCGCAGACATGGCCGCGGCCATAGCCAAAGTTGACGCCGAGGTCCGCAGGTAGCCGGTCCCACCTGACCACGGGGCCCTTGTTGCCACAATACTTCACGCGCGTATTGAGAGGTCACCGGAATGATTGCGTACTGCTGTGCTCATCGCGGCGCTCCGAATACCCATCCTGAGAATACCGTGCCCTCCTTCCTCGAAGCCATCAGTCTCGGTGTGGACATGATCGAGTTCGATGTCCGGGAGACTGCCGACGGCCACCCAGTGCTCATGCACGACAATACGGTGGATCGCACCACGGACGGCGAAGGTGCCGTCGAGGACTTGACGCTGGCGGAAATCAAGAGCCTCGACGCCGGCTCCTGGAAGGACCCGAAGTTCGCCGGTACACGGGTCCCGACCTTCGCCGAGGCCCTTGACGTCATGCCTCCCGACATTCTCCTCAACATCGAGCTCAAGGCCGGCGAGAAGGTAGTGGACTCAGTCATCGCCGAGATAACGAGACGCGGCATAGTCGAGCAGAGCCTGTTGGCCGCTCACAACGATCAGGCCGACCGTGCCCGGGAGCTCATCCCTGACATCAAAATCATCAACTTCTCGCGCCAGAACTCCGGCGACGAGTATGTTGACAACACCATCGCCACCGGCGCCGAGTACATCCAACTGGGGCGCGGCTACACGACCGAAGACCTCGTCGCCCGCTGCCATGACAGCGGCATCATCGTCAACGTCTTCAAGTCCGACGAACCCGACGACCAGCGCCTGCTGATGGACTGGGGAGTGGACTACATTCTTACCGACGACCCGCGCACGCTCATGCAGACGCTCGGGCGACTGGTCTGAGGCGAGCGCGTCATCTCACGGAGGAGCACCATGCTGAGCGACATACGCTGTGAGGAGTGCGGGCAGGCGTTATCCGAGGATGACCTCAACTGCTGGGCATGCGGCGCTCTGACCGAACGCGGACGCCAACAGAGACATGCCGCCGAATCTGGCGATACCGACGACGAATGGCGCGGCTCCGTGGAAGCAGCCCAGCGCCGCCGCGATGCTGCTCCCGTCGTGGACGCTGACGAGGCGCTCCGCCAGACTCTGGCCGAGCAGGGAGCCGTCGAAGAACTCGCCCGCCTCACCCACGCCGGAGAACCCGAAGACCTCGCCGAACGCACCCGCTACTCCACACTCCGAGGCTACGCCAACATCCTCAACTACCTCGCCATCGGTTCGGGCGCTATATTCGGCGTGATGGCCGTCATCATCATGGCGTTCTCGCTCAGCCTCGTCACCGGCGGGCAAGCGATCGCTGCCATGGGCGGCTTCGGCGGCGCAGTCATCGCAGGCATTGCCGCCTTGCTCAGCTACTACCTGCTCCGCCTCACCGCCGAGATGGTCAATATCTCAGCCGATGTCGCCGACAATACCCGCCACTCCCTCGCCATACTGCGCGACCTGCGCGAGCAACTCCGCAACCGGCCCGACGACGAGACTCAATAGCCTACCTACGCATCAAGGGCCTCTTCGTCATCCCACTTGCGCGCGCCACGGATCTCGACAAACAGCTCATTCAGCCGCAGCGCTATCTTCTTAAAGTCCGCCAGCGAATACTCCAGATGCTGCGCGACATCCCGCACTATCTCCGCCGTCGCTACTACTTCCTCCCGGTGTTGTGCAACCCACTCCGGCGACTTCGCAAGCATCTCGCGCAGCTCATTCAGCTTCTCAAATCCCGGCGGCACCGGCTTCCGGCGCACTACCTCTTCCAGCGCCTCTTTCACCGCCGCCACGTACTTCTCATACGCGTGCTGCCGTCGCTTCAGCCGCCCCAGCATGTGCTCGATATCCACCATCAGCACATCCAGACCCTCGAGCTCCGGCTCACCCTCGATTGCCTCCTCTATGGTGTCAACCGTCCCGCACACATCCAGGTGTGTCGTCTGGTGCTCGCTGTGCTCATCGCTTTCCGCGATCAGCTCCCAGCCGCGAACAGTCTCGCGCCAGCGCACGGTCGGAAGCTGCATCGCGCCCCCATCCGGGAACACTATCATCGGAGCCTGCCCGTGGCCGCGATGCTGGATATGGCAGCGGCCGATCGCTACTTGCTCGGCCATCTTTTCGTCATGCGGCGAGGGCGGCAGCCACCGTCTGTTCTCCTCCAGCACCTGCCGGATGATCTCCCCTTTCTCCATTCCCTGTCCTCCGTCTTGCCGTCAAGGCATGAACCATACGGCCTGCCGCATGTTACTCGTGCGGCGTGGACGCTACCGGCTCACCCTCGGAAACTCCCCCTCCGGATTCCCTGTGACCTCATGCAGCAGCGTCATGAACCGGCACAGATTCTCGAAGGTCACCGGCGGCTGAATCCCGTGGTCGCCGTTGGGGAAATACCGCCCCTTTGCCAGCAGCGGTGGCACCTTTGACATGATTTCCTCCTCTATCAGATGCCCGTTGCCTTCGTTGACCACTTCCTTCTCCAGCCAGCCCATCAGGATGAATTCCGGATGGTTCTCACGCAGCGCGAACAGGTCGTTGCCGGCCTTCACCTCAGACGGATGGATGGCGTTGATGCCACAAGCCTCAACAAGCGACACCATCTCCATGTAGTTGCCATCGGTGTCAATGGATACCATGTCTGCGCCGCAGTCGCGACCGACTTGGCCGATCTCCCGGTACGCGGGAGAGCAGAACTCCTCAAAGTGGCGCGGGCTGATGAGCATCCCGTGATTGTAGCAATTGTCTTCGCCACAACTGATGATTTCCGGCCGCAGGCGCTCAACTAGAGGAAACACGTACGTCCTCCGCTCCCAGCTAAGCCAATTCATGATGTCGTGGGCAAGCTGGGGGTCATCATAGAGCACCGTGCAGGCCTTCTCCGGCCCCATGAGTCCGCGCAGCGTCCCCCAGGTTGAGCCGGCGTTGACGGCAAGCGGCTTCGTGCGATCTGCCAACTTCCGACAATCCGCTGCGATCTCTTCGTCCGGCCGCATCGGCCCAGGCGTCGTGCGCTCGCGACAGAACTCCCAGCTCTGGCGGTCGCGCACTGGATATATGATGAACTCGGGCATCGCGTAGGTGGTGTCATTGTCAATGACCTGGCTGGTAAGCGCCCCGGTTTCATATTCGATGATCTCCCGGTCGCCTTCGATGTGGCTTTCGCTCTTGATACCTTGTGCTGGTTCAGCGATGGAGAAATCCGGATAGATAGGGCCGGTAGTACCCCAGTAGTGATACCACGATTCGGTCTTGCGCTCTTGACCGAGTGCAATACATCCGTCCACCCACTCGGGCATGCCGGTCTCGACAAGACGCTGGTGCGTCTTGACCATGCAGCCGCCACCCATCCCGGGCGAGCCCGGAAAGCCAAATATCGGCACATAGTCAGGCTGCTCCCCGTGGCACACGGCCTTGAACCGCTCCACGTCATTCATGGTCCTTCACCTCATCCACATGTGGGCTTTTCATTGCCACGCCTCCCGCGCACAGATACGCGCAAAGCCCGGGACCTCCCAGGCTTTGCATACCTCCGCATCCGTCAAACATGGCGCTGTGTCATCAGTGCCCCTGTGTCGCCGGGCCATTCGGCACGAGACACAGGAACTCCAGCGGTTCATCGCCGGTATTCTCAAAATTGTGCTCGGCATTGGGCGCAACCACCATCGCGTCACCCGCTCTAATAGCCACAGAACCCTCTTCAGTCTGCGCCACACCCGTGCCGGCAAGCGTGTACACGACGTGCTCCCAGTCGTGCGTATGGTACGGCGTATTCCCTCCCGGCTCAATAATGAAGCGCCGCAGCGCGAAGTTCGGCGCCTCACCGTTCGCCTCCGACACCAGCCACTGTATCTTGACTTTCTCCGCACCCGGCGTCGTCACTGCCACCGGCTCCATCTCATCAATATTCACCTTGTGCATTGTCTCTCCCACCTATACTCGATCCCAGAGGTCCTCTATGAACAGTCGGCTTGCCAGCAGCGCTTCCTTCTTCTTGTCCGCCGGCACATCCTCAAACGTAATCACATGTGCGCGGTCAGTCGTCTGCGGCTTGATGACCTCGATATACTTCTCAAACGGTGTCTCCGCCGTTCCCAGTTGGAACGATGCCGCCGAGCGTTCCCCCTCGGTTCCCGCGAAGTGATCCTTCCAGCCGATGATCGGCGTCCGGTCGGGGTAATTCGCCGCCAGTTCCCAGCCCGGCTGCCCGCACGTAGTCAGGTGCCCCATGTTTATCAATACCCCGGCGTTCCGCGAGGCAAGCTGCTCGATGTAGTACTCGCAATCAGCGACGCTCTCCACGGTGCCGCGATAGTGCACATCCACCGCAAACCGCACCGTCGGCGTCTCACTCGCCACCTCATCAACGATCTCCGCCATGCGCTTGATCTCATCCTGCTTCTCAGCCACACTCATCCCTGGCGCCGCCGCGGCCGCGCAACTATGCCCCACATAGCGGCAGCCCAGTTCCACCGCCGCCGCCGTGACCTTGCGCAGGAACTCCACGCTTTCGTCCAGCATCTCGGCCGAAGTCGGGTCCGTGCCGGCGGCAAACACTATCTTCGCCTCCAGACCGGCTCTCTCGAGTGCACC
>JAUWOG010000260.1 GCA_030612305.1 Armatimonadota bacterium
TCCTCCTCGATGTGATACGACACCAGCTTCTGGACGTATCCATCCTGCTGGGTCTCTTCCTCGATCTGTGGATTCGGCTCCGGCCGCTCGCTCAGACCTTCACCCATCAAATCAAAGAAGCGCGCCAGCACGTCGGCCCGCCACTTCGTCCAGTCATCCTCCGTTACGCTCTCATAGTCCTCCGGAAAGATGTCCGGCAGCTTTGGCTGATACATGATCCGGTGCCTCCCTTACCTGGTACGGGAGACTTCGCACAGATCGCCTGCTTCTCCTTCTTTCCCTCCAAACCGCCCTCGTTTGCGCCATACAAATAGCTGTGGCGGAGAAGGTCTCACCTGCCCCCGCGCGAACTAGAGCGGACTGCCCCATGCACCTGACCACGTAACAGGAGGATTCCTCATGGCGAACCTGGCTATCAACGGCGGCCCCAAGGCGGTCAACGAGCCGCTTGGTAAGACACTCTATGCCGAGTGGCCCGAAATCGGACAGGAAGAGAAAGACGCGCTGATGGACGTGCTCGAGTCGCGGAAATGGTGGCGCGGCGGCTACACCGAAGACAACCTCGAGGACTCGTATGTGGTGAAGTTCGAGAATGCCTTCGCCGAGTACCAGGGAGGCAAGTACGCCGTCGCCTGCACCAATGGTACGCAGGCCATCGAGCTGGCGCTGAAGGCGGCCGGCGTTCAGGCCGGCGATGAGGTCATCGTCCCCTGCTCGACCTTCGTAGCGACCGCCACGGCCTGCATCCTCGTCAACACCATCCCCATCGTCGTGGACATCGAGCCGGAGACATATCAGATTGATCCCGAGGCCATCGAAGCCGCGATCGGTCCTCGCACCGTCGGCATCATGCCCGTGCATAACGGCGGCTTCCCGGCCGATATGGACCGCATCATGGATATCGCCGACAAGCACGGTCTCTTCGTCGTCGAGGATTCCGCTCACGCGCAGGGGACGCAGTACAAAGGGCGAGGCTGCGGCACCATCGGCGACCTGGGGACGTTCTCTCTGCAGATGGGCAAGACGCTCACCTGCGGCGAGGGCGGCATCGTGCTGACTGACGACGAGGAGCTGGCGGCCAAGGCGTACTCATACCACCACATCGGGCGCTTCGCCGGCCGACCGTTCTACGAGTTCCATGTCGTCGCCTCGAATCTGCGGATGACCGAGTGGCAGGGCGCGATCTCGTACTGCCAGACGCTGAGGCTGCCCGAGCAGACCGAGCGCCGCGATAAAAACGCGCTCTATCTCGAAGACGGCCTGCGCGAAATCCCCGGCGTCGCGCCACTCGAGCGCGGGGAGCGCTGCACCCGCTGGGGCTTCTACTACTACATGTTCAAGTTCATCTCCGACGAGTTCGAGGGCCTCTCGCGGGAGAAGTTCGGCGAGGCGATGGGCGCCGAGGGCGTCTCGCTCGGCAAGGGTCACATCCATCCCATCCAGCAGAACCCGCTGTTCACGAACCGCAACTTCGGCCCGGTCGCGTATCCTGAGGGCATCGAGCCGCCGGACTATGAGAAGGTCGAGACACCAGTCGCCGAGCGCGTCATGGAGGAGGAAATCTGCACCTTAGGCCACGCGACCTTCGCCGACGCCGACACCCGCTCGATGGACCTCATCCTCGCCGCGATACGGAAGGTAAGGGAGAATGTGGGGGAGTTGGTCTGAGCCGCGGCCCTATCCTCAACGAACTCAGGGACTCCCCTCACCGGGAGTCCCTTGTGGTGCGGAATGTCTGTTATTGCCAGGTGTTCTTACTCGTGCTACCATGACTACGGAGATTACGGCGCAGAACAGCGCCACAACAGAGGGAGGAACTGGTACACAATGAACTGGGGCGAGTGGATTAAGACCGCTTGGGACTCGACTTGGGTCAAACTCCTGATGCTTACAGCTGCCCTCATCACGGTTGGTCGTTTTGTGCCGAGCGCAAGGCAATGGGTCTCATCTCTGTACCAGCGCATTCCGCAGGAGTTCGCCATTGGTGTGATAGCAGTCCTATCCATTGTCCTCCTGTGGGCTGCGCTGTTCCGTCACCTGAGAAGACTGGAGTCTAGGCAGCGTCTGGCGAAGGCCATGACGGTCGCCGAACCCCGGGGCGCATGCACTGCCCTACATGTCTTTGCACGCAACGACAGAGTCAGGCTCGGAGCGCCTGATGGCGCACGGCCTTTCATCTACCTGAGTGGCGAGAAACCCGACGAGTTCTATCTGAAATCTCAGTGTTATGTTGACTTGTTCGCTCGGCCTCAGTCTTTCAACCACTTCGAGGTGGCCGTCTCTATCCCTCCGGTCACTGATGCGGAGCGTGAGGAAGCAGTCGCTGAGTTCGAACGGGCGCAGGATAATTTGAGTAGAGATTTTCGAGTTTGCTATGCGTACATAATCCCACGACAAGACGAATTCCGGAGGGTCCGCGAGAAGGAAGAGAAAACGACCGGTGATGAACTGAAGCCGGTACAAGATAACCGAAAAAGGATTGAAGGTGAAATCAAACACGCTCAAACGGACAAAGTGAGGCTGTTCGATGAACGCGTGAACCGTGAGGGACTGCAGGGAGATACTGCGGAAGAGGCGAGGGCGAAGGCAAGCCGAGAAGCTCGAGTCTCTCTGCACACTAGCGATGAGGAACTCCTATTGGATGTAGTCCTAACGGACAGTGGGAGTCTCTACATACCAGTTTTCGGAGCACCCTTGGCCGAGCAACAAGTCCTCTTTTTCAGTGGAGAGTTAGACATCAATCGCTGGACGAGGGTAATGCTCCACTGCTGTGATAGTCGAATGGTTGTCCAGGTGCTTGGCCATAGCCCTCAGGGCGTACCGGTATCAAAGACGTGCCCCCAAGAAGAAGGGCCTAAGAATGATCCCCTCGATATTCCATGGCCACAGCCTCTACAGGCACGCCTCGAAGCAGTAACTTGGACCACCCGTCCGGCAGCGTTCTTCACCAAGCCGGTAGCTTGGTGACAGCGTCTCATCCTGAAGCGCAGGGGAGGCACTGAAAGCTGTCGGAGTAGCAATCATGGAGGCCGGAATACGCCAAGCAGTGCCAACTACTAGCCTGATATGTCTGGCAGACAGAGCTCTGCTGCAACACAGGGCGTTGGCATATCTGCTCTATTTCCCTTTACATTCGTTACATTGCTCTCTGCCAGGTGGAGGCGTATTGGACTTCTTCCAACCAGAGGCTGGATAGCTGTTACGGGAACACGAGACTTCCCAGTGGTAGGCGTCGCTGCCCTCTTCTTTGTAATAGTAAGGCGCACTAGGCTTCGACATAGTTTTGCTCCCATCGTCACGACAGGTTACCCAATAGTGGTTACGTAATATAAAAGTATCATAATCTGAGGGGATTGTAAAGGGTTCTCTTCAATCTGAAGGCGACGGATGCTACGGAGTCCCTTTTGCCAAGAGATTGGGTGATCTGTTCCGATCGGCAAGTCAGACTACCGGGGGTAACACCATGAACTTCCTGACTATCGTGCTGGATACGCAGCGGCGGGATCATCTGAGCTGCTACGGCTATCCGCGGCAGACTAGCCCGACGCTTGATGCGCTTGCTGCGGAGGGAGTGCTCGGCTGATTCCGGCTTCAGATAGTGCCCACCGGGCTAATACGGTGCCTTGGCGATGGGTTGGTAATCCCGCACGCGCTGCAGGTCGGCCCGGGCGTGATCCAGGTCCGCAGAGGCGTAGCGATTCTCCGTCAGTATCATCAGCCCGGTCGGATGCCGGCCCCCGTTGTCTGCACGTAGCTCTCCCATCCGCTCTAATGACCCGCTCCAGATCAACACCACCTCAGCCGCGCGCATCTGCTGGTAGAGCTCGTACAGGTCGCAGTGGTCCGGGTTGCCCATGTGCACGGCATTGACCCCCGGTGTCGCCAGCATCTGCTGCAGGAGGTGGTTGCCATCGCCGCAGTAGTGCAGCCACCCACCGCTGAAGGGAGCGTAGGCCCGCTCGTTGTACGGCCTGATGAATTCCCGGTAGGTATCCGCCGAGCAAAGCACCGGCGTGTCGTCGCATATCCGCACCCCGCCCCGAACCAGCCTCACCCCGCAGATGTGATAGCCTGAGTGCGCCGGCTCTCCCAGCTTCTGCTTGTAGAAGCGGCTGAACTCGATGTAAGTCTCGGTCACCAGGTCCAGAAGCTGGTGCACCACATCGGGATGCTCGTAGAGGGCATAGAAAATCTCCTGTCCCCAGATGAGGTGCGCCAGGTCGAAGGGCCCCTGGTTGTCAGGCACGACGAAATGGAGAGCCTCTGAGAGATTCTCATATTGGGCCACCACTTCGGCACCAAAATCGAAAAAGGCCTCCGTCTTCGCGCCATGGCCGCTGCGCAGGTCCGGCACACCACGATCTATAAGGGCTCTCACCGTGTCCAGGTCCTGCAGGCCCTCTGACATGGACCAGCCGAGGTCGGTCACGATACTCGGGACGCCGAAGAGCTCCGGGATGTTGACCACACCGTATTCGGGCGTGACCGTGAGAAGCCTGTCATCCTTCAGCAGCGCCCCGCAGTAGGCCATGCCCATTGCGGTCATGAATTGCTTTTCGACATCGTCCCAGGCTTCCGTGAAGGGGTAAGGCGGCCACTCAGATGGCGGCGGAAAGTAGATGAAGGTCGGGATACGTTGGGGCGTCTTGCCGGCCCAGATGTTGGCCTGCACCTGCTCGCATGAGCGGACGTGGTCGAGATCTACGATCTTGTCGAAGTGGTCCAGCGCTCGCTTGTGGGCGTCAGTTCTGAGCATTCAACACCTCATGTGGAATCAGCTATCGTGAGGATTCGGGCAGTGTGCCGCCGCCGAGCCGCTTGTGGCCTGC
>JAUWOG010000515.1 GCA_030612305.1 Armatimonadota bacterium
GTGGCCTCCCGTGCCCCTCTGTCAGTTCCGCCAGCCTGACCACGGCCACTTCCGGGTCGCCGAAGACAATCGTATCGAACCCCTTGGTGGCGCGGAAGATAAGCTCACGGAACCATGCCGCTTTCCGCCCGCCGGCGCAGATATGCAGCTTCGGGAACTCCGCATGAAGCATCTCAGCCATCGTGACGGTACCGGCGAAGCCGTCGCCGTCGGAGAGGTCGAAGCCGACGAGGTCCGGCTGTTCGCGGCGCACCTGTGCGAGCAGTTCCTCGGCCGCCTCATTGAGTGTCTGCTCCTGGTGGGCGTCGAGGTGCGCGGCCAGTTCCTGCAGCTTGGCTAGTTGCTCCGCGTCCGGCTTGCCGCCGCCGGACATCTGCCGCGCCGCCAGCGGCTTGAGTTGCGCGCTCAGGGCTCCGGGAAAGAGCCGCCGCATCATCGAGACGGTGCCGTAGTCAACTATGCGGGCCTCATGCCCTGCGGCAAGGAGCGCGCCGGCGGTGTTGCCGAGCCAGCTATTGGCGACCAGATGTCGCGGAGTGGAGGGGTATCCGGGGTAGCTAACCAGTAACGCGCGTGCCATATCTGTCTCTTCTCCTCACCCTCAATCGAGCCTCTCGCCGTGTCACAACCTCGTTCGACATGGCTAATCGTACAGCATCCACCCCTGACAAGGCAATTGCCTGTCGCTTCTCCTTCTCCTCTGCAACTCACGCCCGCCGTGGAGTTCGCCGGAGTTCCTATGCGGAACTCATGCAAACTCCGATGGGATGCGGGGGGCCGAAGGGAACTCTCGCATCCCCGCCCAGCTTGCATCCGGAATATCTGCTCATTCATATCCAGCGTCAAGGCCAATCGCTTCTGGAGGGAGGCCAAATCCCCCACGACGTGGAAACTCTCTCATGCAGACCATCCAGGCTGAGGAATGGTGAGAACGATGCGATATGACTTCTTGCTGATGGCGTTTGTACTGCTGTCTGGTTTGGTGTGTGCGGTTGTGCCGGCGGCGGATGATGACGTGGTCGCCTACAAGCCTGATATTCTCGGCGTGGGGCGGCTTTTTCTTGTGGCGTTGAAGGTGCCGGCGAACGCGGGCCAGATCAAGATCGCGCTGCCGGAGGCAGTGACGCTGCTCGACCGCACTCCCCTGCCGACGACAAAGGAACTCCGCAAGTACTACTTCCGCACGCTGAAGCCGGCCAAGCAAGCGGACATTGTGCTCGCGCATCCGACGGGCGAGGTCATCGTCTCCGTCGAGATATGGTCGTTCGAGCAGTTGCGTGAGTTCCGGGAACTGAAGGGCAAGCAGCTTCCGCGCCGCTGGCCGCTGGGCGAGGCCCTCCCGGAACTCAAGCAGAGTCAGACGATCACCACTGACGCGATGAAGGAGGCGGCCAAGGGTGCGGCGGGCGCGGGTAAGCGATGGCTTGACGTAGATGATGAGACCATCTGGAACCTGCAGCCCGATTCCACGATTCCTCGCTGGCACTGGGTGAATGTCGGCGACGGCTGTCCGACCCACGGGAGAGAGATCTTCAGGAAGAGCGCTTTCTACCCCTGGCTGAAGGGCAGCGCGGTTCCGTATAGTTGGAAGATCGAGTGCCCGGTAGGAAATGAGCAGTATCCCTCGAACGATTTCGCCAACGATGACTTCACCAGTGGCGAATTCCCGGACGACGGCATCGGCGGCGCCTGCGACTACAAGGGCAAGAAGTACGGTTTCATTGCTGAGCTCTGCCAGGCCTACTGCCACTGGGCGATGGGCGTAGCCCCTGCATGTGCCAACGCGTACCTGGCAACGGGTGACATCCAGTACGTACACAAGGCGTTGGTGGCGATGTGCCGGACGGCGGCGGAACATGCGTATCTCGGCACGATGACTCACCACCGGCATCGGAATCGCCGCAGCCAGGTGGACCGTCTCGGGCAATCGCTCTTCACTGACGGGCCGTTCCTCGGTGGCAGCGGCTTCACCGTCTATTGCATATCGCAGCCGGGCTATCAGATCAGTCACGCCGAGGCGTATGACAGGATCTGGCCCGCCATAGACGACGACCCCGACATCGTCCCCTTCCTCCAGTCGAAGGGCTTCGATGTCAAGACCGGCGAGGACGTCCGCCGCTTCATCGAAGAGAACCTCTTTGCAGTGTGGGTCCAGGGGTCGTTCGACCGCGCGACAGCGTCCAACGAGCCGCGCCCACAGGAGGGCCTGCTGCGCATCGCCGAGTGCCTCAACTACGAGCGCGGCAATGAGTTCATGGACTGGTTGTATGATAGCGGAGGGAAGATGCGCGTCTTCGTCACCAACGGCTACTTCCGCGACGGCGCGCCATACGAAGCAACCGGCGTCTATAACGGGACGCACGTGCGGTCTCTGGGGCCGGTCATCGAGTCCATCGAGCGCCTCCGCGAGTTGCGGCCGGACGTCTATCCCGAGGACAAGTACCCCAACCTCACCAAGAGCCGGCGGTATCATCACATCTTCGATTTCGTGATGAACACGGTCACGATTGACCGGACCTACCCGAAGATCGGCGACGATACAGCCGGGCGCGGCTACAACGGCGGCTACCCGCAGTACCTCGTGCAGAACCGGCGCACCTGGCACAGCGCCAACCTCGCCGCCTTCGAGCATGCCTACAAGGTGATGAAGGACCCCAAATTCGCCTGGGCGCTGGCCCACTCTCCCGGCTGGCAACCTTCGCTACAGTTCCCCTACACCCGCGAGGAAATCGAAGCCGAAGCTGCCAAATGGCCGGAGGAGTGGAACGATGCAAGCTCGCTGCAGGATGGTTTCGGCGTAGCAGTCCTGCGCGGCGGCGAGGCAGCCAACAAGCGCGCCCTGTGGATGATGTACGGCCACTCGCGCGGCCACGTCCATGACGACATCATGCACATCGGACTCGACGCCCACAAGAGCGAGATACTCGGTCAGATGGGCTATCCGCGTAACTGGGGCTACTGGGAACACTGCTGGATGACGCACAACCTCGCCCGTCAG
>JAUWOG010000058.1 GCA_030612305.1 Armatimonadota bacterium
GACTGTAATCTCAGCAATGCGCGACAATCCTTTGCTTGTGACACATCTGGGGCTGGCCACCAACGGCCCGCGGGCCGGTCTCAGCAGTGCGGTCACTCCCAGAAGCGCTGCGCCAGCGTCCTTGGGTGACCAGCGCCTGACGACCGCCGCAGGTCTCCTTCAGAGCTCAATATGCGCAACCGGCCCAACGAGCCGGGAATCCCCGTACGAGAACTCGTGTCCATCTGGCGCGAAGAACACAAGGTTCTCCTTCCCGTTGATGCTGATGCGCAGTCCGAGCACCTCGTCCTTCTCGGCATCCTCAGGCAGGGCGACTCGCTCCATGGCCACACCGGGCGCCTCGCCCTCGTACGGGTAGAGCAGGCTCACGAGAGTCACCGGAAGCTTGTTCACCGAGAAGCGCACTCGGGGCCTCGGTTCGACGACCTTGTAGTGCACAGCGATCCACCCCTCCTCCTCGTGCGCCGTGAGTCCGGGGACCTCCATCACCTTCACCATAAGGTTGGCGCCTTGCTCGAAGTCCGTCCTCGCGGTCAGCCCGCCCAGGCTGATCTTGCCGGGAGCGAACTGGAAGTACATATCAACGCGGTCGGCGCTCTCCTTCTTGCCGCGCACGTCGTCCACCATCACCCAGTACTCGCCTCTGATGTACGCGATCCTGCGCCGGTGGGTAACCCCATCGCCCGTGACCGGTCCGCTTGCGTCAACGTAGTCAATGTCCGCACCGTGGGACCACTGATGCAGCGTAGTCTTGTGCAGGCTCGAAGGGCGGTCAGCGCCCTCGATCGCGATCGTGTTGTGTGAGTGCGTGGCCCTCGATTCCGGCCGCCCGCCGCCGTGGTAGTCTATCGTGGACGAGTCGTCCAGGAGCACGCGACCGTGAGAGGCGAGGATGATAGACAGCTCATCGAAGTGTGAGTGCCAGCCGCCGTACTTCCACTTGATGAGCAGGTACTGGGACTTAGCGTTCCAGCCATCCCGCATCACACAGAATCCGGAGGGCTCGAGACAGACCGAGGTCTCCTCCGGGACGGCGCCCTCGGCCCCGGCAGTGGCCACGTACTTCATGTCTCCCCGTTCGAACAGCATCGCGCCCTTCCCAAGCAGCTTGCTCACGGGCTCGTGCCAGGTGTCCCCGATGCGCGGGAGCGTTCCATCCGGCAGGGAGACGAGCATGACAAACTCGTACATCTTCTCCAGTCTCTCGCGGTAGGCCTTGGGAAGCTCGACGTCATTGAGTCGCGCGAACTCCGACGCCGCTTCGAATATGTGAATGCAAGCGGCGTGGTAGCACGGGCATCTCTCCCCATGCCCGCCGTCGCTTGCGACCTGCTTGACTATCTCCATGCTGAGGTGTCTCGCGGAGTTCTCCCTCCAGGCATCTGCCTGCTTGAACTCGGGGAACAGGACCGAGATAAAGAACAACCCTCGCGCCTCGAACAGGCCGTGGTTCATGTTGGTGAACTTGCCCGAGTGCAGGAACACCGCGTGCTCGTAGAAGCCGAGCAGGATGTGGGCGTGTACGCGCGGGGTGAGCGAGGGCGAGGTAAGGAAGTGGCAGTACGCGCAGGGCCACGCGCCGGCGGCTCGTATCCCGGCGTCAATCCGCCGCCATGTGTTCATGTTCCCGTCCGGTCGCTCCCTCACGACCCAGCCGTCAATCTGGCGGAAGAACTCCTGGGCGTACTTCTCGTCCCCGGTATGCCAGTAGGCCTTGGCCAGCGGATGCCAGAACGGCATCATGTTGAAGTGCCAGCCCCACTCTCGGTCCTTGACGGGGCAGTGCTTCCAGTCAATCTCCTCGCCGAACTGGTGAGCGGGGACAAGTCGCTCGGGGTCGCCGGGATGGCCGCCAAAGAGGCGTCTGATGGCGTCGTCAGCGATGGCGAGGTCCGTCTCGCGGGCATACGCGCCCTTGTGCTCCTCCCTGCTTCGCCAGGGCACCTGCGTCTTCACGTTCTCTCGATTGCGCATATACGTCAGTAGCTCCTCTTCCGCGCGGGCGAGGTGCCCGGCGGCGACGGCGGCCTGTACCTTCTCCATGCCAAGCGCATCGAGGTTCATCACGGAGAAGAGCCGTTCCGGCTTCAGTCTGTTCTCGGAGGCCATCAGTTGTGTCCCTCCCGACAGCACGTGTAACAGCATGGTCAGCGCCGCAGTCAGCACAAAGGATCTCACGATCACGTCTCCTCATTGGCCTCTGTGTTCAGGTCTCTCCGTCCGCGTCCAGCCTACCCCATCAGTCCCATCGGTCATAGCACACGATCTCGGCCAGGTGCTTGCGCGTCTTCTCCGTCGGCGGCATATCGTGATAGCCCAGCGGCGTCAGGGAGATCACCGTCACCTCCGCAGGGATCCCGAGCACGCGGCGCACCTCGTCCTCGAGGAACGAGCCGATCCAGCACGTTCCGAGGCCCTCAGCGGCCGCCGCAAGTGTCAGGTGGTCGAACGCGATGGTCACGTCCACCGCGAGGCTGTTCCAGTAGCCGCCCATCTTGGAATACGCCCGGTCCTCCCAGCCGCAGGCCGCGATGATGACGGGGGCATGAGCGATCCACTGCTGCCTGTCGGTCGCCTCGGCCAACTGCTCACGCACGGCGGGGTCCGTGACAACGATGAAGCGCCACGGCTGCAGATTCCCCGCTGAGGGCGCCAACCTCATGGCATCGAGGACTCTGTTGAGCACCTCCTCGGGCACCGGGTCGGGCCTGTAGCGCCTGATGCTCTGGCGTGTCTCAATGGCTTCGTACACATCCATCTGGAGCACCTCCTGTTGATTCGGATTCTGCAATCTTACCGTACGCTTCGGGACGCCTGTCTCGCAAGAACGGCAGCATCTGGCGTGTCTCCTCTATCAGCGTCAGGTCCAAATCCACGATCAGCAATTCCTCGCCATCCTCACCGGCTTGAGCGATGACTTCGCCCTGTGGGTCGGTGACGAAGCTCTTTCCGAAGAACGTCATCTCCCCTTCGGTCCCGACACGATTCACAACCGCCACGAAGACCTGATTGGCAATGGCTGCCGCCTGCATTTCTACCGCCCAGATATGTTCGAGCACGGATGTCGAAGTTGCTGTAGGAACAAGTATGACCTCCGCACCTTTCAGCGCCAATGCACGCATCTGCTCCGGGAAGTGCCGGTCGTAGCAGATTGCTATGCCGACTTTGCCGCATCGTGTCTCGAACACCGGGAAGCCTGTGTTGCCCTCCCAGTAGTAGAACTTCTCGTTGTAGTTCGGCAGTTCGGCGATGTGCATCATCCGACTTATGCCCAGAAGCGCGCCATCAGCATCAATCACTGGCGAGGTATCGTAATACTCGCCCGGCGCAGCCCGCTCGTACACATTGATGACTGTAACCAACTCAAGCTCCTTTGCCCTCTGCTGAAACCGCTCCACAGTAGGACCTGGTATCGGCTCGCCGAGAGCGAAAAAGCTTCTATCGGCCCGGATGCGAGGAAAGAAAGGGAGAAACGCCATCTCAGGGAAGCAGATGAGCGATGCCCCGTTTTCCTTTGCCTGCTCCATCAACCGAAGGCCCTTCTGAATATTTGCCTCTTTGTCCTCAGTTGCACAGAACTGAGCTAACGCAACGGTAGGCACAGATTTGCCTCCTTGCCAATCGTGATGGTTCGTAGTCAGCGGTGAGCTCTTTGCCGCGGCTTGGCGATGATTTCCCGCACTTCGAGGTCGAAGAAGTTGTTCATGTGAGCGGCTTGGAGCACGATGGCTGTGTCCGCTCCGCTGCCGCTTCCACCCACTGCGATGATTTCACGGTCGGTCGGCACCAACCCGGCATCGGCCGCCATCACCGCTACCTCCACCGCCACTTTCAACCCCTCGCCGCCGAACAGCCTCAGCGTGTAGGCAATTATCTCTACATGGCTGATGCCGCCGAACTTCCTGGTGATAGACCGTCCCACCCCGCTCAGCGCGTGCGCACACACGAGTACTGTGATGCCCTGCTCCTCCTGCGCGCGCCGCTGGGCGTCGCTGAGGGAGGGCGCATCCCCGTCGCCGAAGCCGGCGTGTTCGGGGATGGAGACGAGCGTCGCGTCAGTGCCTTCAAGTGCCTCCCAGAGCCTGAGCGCGGTCGCGCCGCTGTCCGAGGCCACCACCACGTGCTCAATCCCCAGTTCCGCGCAGCGCTGCCGGACGGCTTCGACGACCGCAGGGGTGTTCTCCGGGCCCGGCCGGTCGAAGTACAAGATGTCTCCAATCGCCATAGTTCAATCATTCTCCTTTGCGTTGCGCCTCTCCACGCGTCAACGACAAGCCGGCAACTCCTCAGCCAGCCGCCTGCCATACTCCTGACACTCGGCTCGTGTCTCGTCCTCGGGCTGACCGCTGAGGCAGATGAGGCCGGGCTGAACCAGGCTCATCTCGTGGTGGAACCCCCATGCGATCTCCATCATCCTCATACAGTCGTGGGCGTCGCGTTCCGTGCCAGAGGAAGTAAAGAGACCGGCGAGTTTATCCTTCAGTTGCTTGCCACGGTACAGTTCAATGGATTGGTCAATGAGCTTCTTGACCTGCCAGGCCACGTTGCTGAAGTAGGTGGGCGAGCCGAGGGCGAGGCCATCAGCCTGGACCAGGTCCCCCAGTTCGCACTCTTCCACGCTCTTCAGCGGGGCCTGGATGCCGGCGGCCTCGGCCCCCTCGGCGATAGCTCTCGCCATCCGCTCCGTATTGCCGCTCTGCGTATAGTACACAATCAACAGCGAAGGTTGAGACATAGCTAATCTCCTTTTCAATGTCGGCCAAGCTCTACGTCACCGGCCGGCCGTACTCGTCGAGCGAAAAGACTTCACTGAGTTCCTTGCGGGCCTTTGCCTCTGGCTGCACCGCCGGCACGCCCACCGGCGTCAGGCAGATGACCTTCAAGTTCGGCGGAAGGCGCAGGAGTCCTCCGACCTTCTCTGCGTCGAAGGAACCGATCCAGCAGGTGCCGTAGCCCAGGCTATGCGCCGCCAGAATGATAGTCTGCAAAGCGATGATCGTGTCGATCTCGAACCACTTCTCGCTGGCCGCCGGCAAACCGACGCCGGCGATGATGACAGACGCCTCGGCCATCACCGCCCTTACAACACTTCCAGGGCCTTCCTCACCTCCTCGCACTGGCCTTTGAGGATCTCGTCAAGCGTCCCAATCAAGGCGTGCACATTTTCGTCGCTCACTCGATAGTACACGCTGGTGCCCTCCTTGCGGTCCAGGACCACCCCGCTGGTCCGCAACACGCCCAGGTTGCAGGAAACGGTGGACTGGCAGAGGTCCAGCGCGTCCATCAGCTCACAAACATTCTTCTCCCCGTCCCCGAGCGCCGTCAGGATCTTGAGGCGCAGGGGAGAGCCGAGAGCCTTGAGAAACTCTGCCCGGAGACAGTACACTATGTCTTCCATCGCGCTTCTCCTCGTCAGTCCATGGCTTAACTTGAATATCGCAATATCCAGATTATACAATACGTGACCAGTCTTCTCAAGTCCTCAAGCACAATACCGCCCCATCACAATTTGCCCGCCATGACCGCAGCGTCGCCGCCGGCCACCGGGTGATCTGCGACTACCTTCATCGCGGTGATTGGCACGAAGTCCGGCGGCTCGGCGACCGCCGCGAAGGCGGCGCGGGCGGTCGGCATATATCCCACCGAGTGGTGAACAAGCAGCGCGCCGCCAGCCTCGACCAGCATTGCTGTCAGGTTCTTGCCGATATGGCCGGTGCCGCCGATAGCACACACTCTCATTGTGCCTGCGCCTTTCGCGGCTCAACGGCAACGTCATGTCAACCACTTCGCCAGGAGATTTCCACAGTGCTTCCTGCCGCTCTCCCCTCAAATGCGGTATTGCAGATTCCTTCAATATCGGCGATAATCCAGCCGCCGTAGCTCTGGCCGACCTCAACGGCGATGACAAGATGCAAATCGTAGCTGGAGACGATGACCGCTTCGTGTATGGGGATTTGAAGTAGCGTGCAGGCACAGACCGTTGGTCCCCCGCAGTTTGAGGCCAACAGTGACGAGGCCTGGCGCAAGACGTGTTAGCCAGTCCATGATAATGTCGTCAATGAATGCGGGTATTCTTTTGCTCTACGGAGGTGTCAGCTCGTGGCAAAATACGCATGGCTGTATTGGTTTGTGACTGCTGCATTACTGCTGAGTATTACAGGGAGCGTGTCAGCTATGGATATACCGCCCATGCCGCCCCTAAAGACCTTCTACACTGAAGTCCCGATAGCACAGGACGGCGCT
Organism: Armatimonadota bacterium; assembly: GCA_030612305.1. GTDB lineage: Bacteria > Armatimonadota > Zipacnadia > Zipacnadales > UBA11051 > UBA11051. Next base: position 6,244 of record JAUWOG010000058.1, read on the forward strand.
TCGGACTGTCTTATAGTTGTCCCCGACGGCGACGAGTACACCCAGCTTGGCAACAGAGCGGCGGCGGCGATAGGGAAGGTGTCCGGGGCCGACGTGCCCGTGAAATCCGCCTCGGAGGTCTCCGCTGATCTGCTCAACAGCTCCAACGCGATTCTGCTCGGCTATTTTGCGAACAACCCCCTGATCGGACGCCTCTACGACCAGTATCACGTCAACCTGGACGCCCAATGGCCGGGCAAAGGCGGTTACACAATCCGCACTGTGCATGACCCCGTGGGTAGGGGCACCAGTTTTGTCTGCATTGGCGGGGCGGATGTGCACTCCCTGAGCAAGGCCGTGGACGATTTCATCTCAACTCTCCCGCAGCAAGGCAGTATCTCCTACCCGCACACTGTCAAAGTGGTGCTGCCCGACGGAAATCTGGCCCACAAACCAAGACCCGATGTCATACAGAGCCGCATAGGCGCTGCCAGGGATAAGAACTTCCGCACCTGCGGCCAACTGCTATGCAGGGCCGGCAGCAACTACTACCGCTTCGGCAATCCCGATGAACTGGAGATATTCAAAGGCATTCTGCCTTTGTTCCGCGAGACGGTGCGGGAGTTGGACGAAGTTCACGACATGCGCACGACGGTTTATCTCTTCAATATCTGGGACGCCGTCGAGGAGGCGCCGCAGTTCAGCGAGCAGGAGCGCGCTGAGATCAGCGAGTTCATGTGGGAATTGACCCACCGCTTCGGGCGCTTCGGCAAGCAGGCCGAGGATACCCACGCGCCTTTGGGCAACGATTGGGATTCCCGCACGACCTGTGACATGGCGCGGTATTGGAAGAACTACTACGATCTGGACCTCGGCGACCTCCACACCTGGGCGCACGTGCGCTCTCAAAGCCAGGCCAAATTCTGGCGCTCCCTGGAGGACTGCGCAGGCTATGGCGGCATAACGAATTATGACACGCTGTATTACGCGCTGTCATACGGCTATGACGAATACTGGGAGAACGGCACCGGCCGCAAGATGGCCGACTACGCCGCCGCTATCATCAACAACCTCGGCGGCATAGCCGGCTTTGGCGACACCAGCGGCATGGGTAGGCCGTACGAGTGGCCGGACCTGCTTAGAGTCGCGGGCTGGAAACTCAGAGACGGGCGCTATCTATACGCCGAGCAAAACTCCTCCGGAGCCAACAGCCGCAGCGGAAACTTCTTCTACAATACCTACTTGCAGGACGAAATCAAGCCTGAGAAGTCCGATGCGGCGATGGGCGTGCATGTGATACCACTGCCCGACTGGGTTTACGAGCATCGCACTGAGGTGCTGAATGCCTGGCGGCCCGGCTGGAAGGAGTTCCTGGATGCTATCCCCCCGCCGCCGCGCGATGAATGCTTTGACAAAATCGCCTTCCGCACCAGCATGAACAGCGAGGACCAGTACTTGATCGTCGGCGGCCAATCGTGGGGCTTCCACGGCCATCCCGACGCCAATGCCATAATCGAGTACACTGACAACAACCGCTATTGCCTCTTCGACAGCGGCTATTTTGTCCCGCAGACCATCGAGCACAACACGCTGATCGTTCTGCGCGACGGCATGTTCGAGCTTATCCCCCACCTGGCCGGCCTCGCAGCCATGTCCGATTTCGATAATATCGGCATGACCCGGACTTATCTCAACAACTACAACGGTGCCAACTGGCGTCGCAATATCGTGTGGAACAAGGAGAAATACTTCCTTATCATTGATGAAGTCGAGGCGTTGAAGCCCGGTGACTACGGTGTACGCGCCATATTCCGCACGCTGTCGGATGACAAGCCAGAGCTCGGCAAGGACCGCGTGCGTGCCAGTTATCGTGGTCAGGCCTTCAATCTGGCCGCCGCGTCCCAGGCGCAACTCAAGATCACTAATACCACACCGCACGTCTCCTACCGGCATTCGATAATTGAAAGCAAGGATGCGCAGTTGGCAGCGGGCGACAAGCTCTACCTGATGAATCTGCTCTACGCTCCGGGCGAAGAGGACTGGCCCTATGACATGGTGCCGGCGTCCGAGAACGCGGCGATGATAACGTCCCCGCATGGCTACGCGCTGGCGGGAGCCGGCCCATGCCGGCTTCTGCCGGACATCCAGATTGACGCTGCTGTCTTTTACCTGCAGCAGGACTACTTCGCACTGACCGCGGCAAAGGCCCTCGCGGCCGACGGTCGGACCTGGCTGGCGGCCTCCAACCCGGTGAACATCAGTGTACATATTGACCGCACGGCCACGGGAACGATCGAGGTCAAAGAGGATACCGAGATCACGCTGGGCACCAAAGGCAACGTCAGACTTGACGGTGCGCGCATCGAGGTGCAGCCGGCGGCGGCCGGCCCCAACACCATGAGCTTCACAGTGCCGGCGGGCAGGCACACCCTAAGGTTCAGGCCTGCTGCTACGGAACTGAATATCGGCGCCTCGCACCAGTACACCATACTCGCCAGGAAGCATGAGCAGAAGCTGGCGGCCCTCGGTGCCGGTACGGACGAAACTAAGCAACTGCAGGCCGCCTGGGAAGTGGACAACAGCAGGACTGAAACGCGAACGGTCTATGTTAGTGACAAGGGCGAAGAGGTAGCGAACTTGACCAGGATCGGCACAGCGAAGTGCTGGACCGAAGGCCAGCGTGGAGCTCGAGCCCGTGATACAGTGGACGGTAATCCCAACACCACGGCCGCCGTCGGCAGCACGTATCACTGGGCACGCGATCTGCCCAAGGACATGGGCATGGAGTGGACCGGGCCGGTGCTCGTAGGCTGCTTGCAGATAGACTACGTTGATGCCGGCTATGGGCCCACTGTTGACGGTCAACAACTGCAGGCCTGGGACGGTCGGGACTGGCATCCCATCGAAGCACAGATTCAAAGAGATGAAAGTGGCGCCAACTGGACCTACACCTTCGAGCCTGTAAAGACCACCCGCATCAGGGTCTTCATAACCGAG
>JAUWOG010000688.1 GCA_030612305.1 Armatimonadota bacterium
CCTTTCGAGGCTCCGGCCCCACCTCCGGCTCCCGCAGAAAGCGTCGTCCCGCCTCTACCAGCCGAGGTCGAGCCGCCGCCGTACGAACTCAAGCCGGCACCCGGTGGCGGCTTCGAAGTCACAATCAAGGGCGAGACTTACCGCATTGAGTCCAGCTACTCCTACCCACACGGCGGGGAGAACCGACTCGTCGCCGGCCGGCCGGACACGAAGGGGGAGCCCACCTGGCAGGTCAGGACACAGGATGTGGACACGCGAACCTGTCGCGTGGAAGCCGGAGGCAAGCACTATAAGATATCTCGCCTCATCCAGCGCGAACGCACGCGGATCCTCATCAAGGATGAAATCTCGAACCTCGGCGACGATGTCATCGGGATCATCCTCAGCAATCGCATCAACGTGCAGGGCGCCGACGATGCCGAGGCCACGTTGGTATCCAACCCCACCATCTTCGTCAAGAGGAAGCAGAGCGGCGTGGGTCTCGTCGCCCTCGACGACCTCTACCAGCTTCAGCAGCAAAACGCCTGGGCGGACGGGATAGGGGAAGTCCGCACGGAGCATTTCGGCCTGGACAAAGGCGCATCCTACACAATCGAGTGGGCCATCTATCCCACAGCCACGCCTGATTACTACGACTTCATCCGCCAGGTTCGGCGAGCCGAAGGCCTCAACCGCCGCGTCGAAGGCGCCTTCAGTTTCGTCAGTCGGAGAACCCCGCCCTCGAAGGAACAGGTGGAATTCATGAACCTGAAGTATAGCAGCATCGGCTGCCTGGGCAAGCCGCCGGATGACCCGGCCGTTTCGCTCGAGGGCTTCGAATTCGTCGAGTACCCGCAGGAATGCGCCGCATTGACCGATACCTTCGCCAAGACGAAGGCGCTGTACCCCGACCTCACGGTCGGATTCCACGTCGCTCACAGTCTATATGCCTGCAATAACCCCGACGAACGTTTCGCCGACAGCCGCGCCCTTGACGTAAGCGGCAAACAGATCCACTACGGCCCGAACACACTCGACTACTATGGCAAGTACTTCTCCAAGGAACGCGTCGAAGCAGGCTGGCGCTGGTGGATATTCTACCCGACCATGACCAACAGCTTTGGCAAGGCGATGATCGGGGCGATGGAGCGCATGGTGGATGACATGGGGGCGACCAGCATGTGGGCTGACGGCTATGTCTCCGGCTACGTGCGCGGCGGCTACAGCTACGATGGCTGGGACGGCCATTCGGTGACCATTGATCCGGAGACCAAGCTCGTCACCCGCAAGAAGATCTGCGTACCGTACGTGGGCCTGCCGGTGCTCAAGAAGGTTGCCCGCATGATTGGCGACGTGGGCGGGGTCCTGATCTCGAACGGCCAACCGGGCTCGCGATCCTACTGGGAGGAGGACACCATCACGAGTTGCGAGACCGCCGGCAGCGACGCGCGATCCATCACCGCGCTTCACCTCGGGCGCTCAGTGACCCCTCTGGGCAACCCTCGCGCCATTCAGAACGAGCGCGACTGCCACCGCGACATGCTCAGGAAGCTCGACTACGGCGCGCTCTACTTCTGGTACGGAAACCCCCGCATGACCCGCAAGACCCTCGTGGAGCACATGTACCCGATCACCTGCGAGGCCATTCACGTCGGCACCGTCACCGGCAAGGAGCGCATCGTGACGAAGAATTCCGGTATCTACGGATGGCATGGCGACCGCTCGCAGCACATCGTCCGTCTCTACGATGCCCGTGGCGCGCTCACGCCCAGCAACTTCACGACCACCGTGGATCGCAGCTCCGTCCGCACGGACGTCAGGCTTGAGCAGGACCAGGCCGCTGTCGTGGTAAAGGTCCCGGTCACCATCGAGGCTGCGGGGCCGGTCAATGTCGTTATGCACGGCTACGACGCCGGTGCCATCCGCATGGTGCTGAACGGCGAGGGCAAAGCGCAGCTTCGGGTTACGAACGGTGAGTTCCCCATCGAAGCGGGCCGGCCCTACCGCCT